>JAEWSK010000233.1 GCA_023398345.1 Armatimonadota bacterium
GAGAGCTGCTACGATTGCTTTGCGACAGGTCATGCCAGCACGGCCATATCAGCCGCTCTTGGAATGGCACGCGGGCGTGATCTTGTTGGCAAGCAACATAGAGTGGTGGCCGTAGTAGGTGACGGCGCGCTCGGCGGCGGCATGGCATGGGAGGCGATCAATGCCGCGGGCGACTCCAACGCAGGTTTGTTGGTCATACTAAACGACAATAAAATGTCGATTTCACCAAGTATAGGCGCAGTTGCAACGCACATCGCCCGACTGCGCTCTATGCCGCTGTATCGCGAAATGGGGCATGGCGCGGAGCAGTTTTTTCGCAATGTGCCATTCGGCGGGCTTATAAAGCGCATAAGTCAAAGCGCAAAGCGTGGGCTGACGCATTTCGTTTCGCCCACATCCGGCACGATCTTTGAATCACTTGGTTTTGAATATTTCGGCCCAATAAACGGCCATGATATAGGCGATCTTAAGCATTTTATATCAATGTCCCGCGAGTCAAAAGGCCCAGTCCTGCTGCATGTCGTGACAACCAAGGGCAAGGGCTATCAACTGGCAGAACACAAGCCGAGGCGCTATCACGGCATCGGCCCGTTCAACTCAAACAATGGCAAAGTATCCGAGCGCGGCGGACAAAGCTACACCGAAGCGTTCGGCAATGCGCTTTTGAAGCTGGCTGCAAAAGACCCGCGAATAGTTGCAATCACTGCTGCAATGCCTGATGGAACCGGCCTGACTCGCTTTGCACACAAGTATCCAAGCAGATTTTTTGACGTCGGCATAGCCGAACAGCATGCCGTCACATTTGCCGCCGGATTGGCCGCGTCCGGAATGAGGCCCGTAGTTGCAATTTACTCCACTTTTCTTCAACGCGCCTACGATCAAATTGTGCAGGACGTCTGTCTGCAAAATCTGCCAGTCATCTTAGCAATTGACCGGGCGGGAATAGTCGGCGAGGACGGCCCTACTCATCACGGCGCGTTTGATATAAGCTATCTTCGCCATATTCCAAATATGACGATAATGGCGCCAAAAGACATAAGCGAGCTTGCGTGCATGCTGCATACGGCGATGCGTATCGATGGCCCAGTTGCGCTTCGATACCCACGAGGTTCCGCGCCAACAACGTCCAAATTTCCGATGCGCTCGCTCCCGATTGGCAAGTCGGAGACATTGCGCGAGGGTGACAGCCTGGCTATCATTGCCATCGGCCCAATCGTGCAAGAGGCGATGGTTGCTGCAGAGGAATTGGATAGGCATGGCATCGACGCTAGGGTAATTAACGCTCGGTTCGCAAAACCGCTTGACGAGCATGCGATTGTCGCGGCCGCAAGCGAGTGCGGGGCGATAGTTTTAGTAGAGGAAAATGTCGGTATGGGAGGATTTTCAGCAGCCGTGCTTGAGTGCCTGGCCCGACATGGCAAGTTAGGTATCCCTGTAGAAGTAGTTGCGCTGCCGGACTCGTTTATAGGATTTGGCAAGGCTTCGGAGATGAGATCGATTTACGGGCTATCGAATCAGGGAATTCTTAGTGCTGCTGAGTGCCTGCTTATCAAAATAGACCATCCACAGGCGCCCCTTGGAGAGGATTTTGTCATTCGACAGAGCATCTGAAAATTCAGTTCGCAAATCAGATCATATACGCATCGCGCTTCATGAAGATGTCGAGTTTCACAGCGTCACAACCGGCTTTGAGCGATATCGCCTGCCTTACGAAGCGCTGCCGGAGATCAGCCGTGGAGAAATCGATACGTCGACATCGCTTTTCGGTCACTGGCTGTCAATGCCTCTGATTATATCTTCGATGACCGGCGGCACACAAGAAGGCCGCGCATATAATCGCATATTTGCCAAGGCCGCGCAGAAATTTAATATCGCGATGGGCGTAGGCAGTCAGCGCGTTGCGCTTGAAAATTCCGATCTGTCGGATACGTTCCGAGTGCGGGACATTGCACCGGACATATTGCTGTTTGCCAACTTAGGAGCAGTGCAACTCAACAACGGCTGCAATATCGAATCATGCACCCGCGCAATTGAGATGATAGACGCAGATGCTTTAATTTTGCATCTCAATCCCCTCCAAGAATCAATTCAGCCCGGCGGCAACACAAACTTTCGCGGGCTTGCCGAAAAGATAAAATGTGTCTGCGAGAATATGGGAGTTCCGGTGATCGTAAAAGAAGTGGGACATGGAATATCGGGACGCGCAGCGAAGCTGCTGGCGGACGCGGGTGTCGATTGCATAGATGTGGCCGGCGCGGGCGGCATGTCTTGGGCAAAAGTGGAATGCTATCGCGGCGGGCATGCGCAATCGAGTATTTCTGAGTGGGGAACGCCAACGGTAGATAGCTTAATGGCAGTCCGAGAGTCATTGCCAAAAATCAATATAATAGCCAGCGGAGGCGTACGCAGCGGCCTGGACATTGCAAAGTCAATAGCTCTAGGCGCAAACGCCGCGGGAATGGCGTTGCCGCTGCTTACGGCTGCATCGGAGTCATACGACGCGCTTGAAGAACTTATAGCGCAAATAAGCGAAGAGCTTACAACTGCAATGTTTTGCGCAGGCATGCGGACAATCGAAGAATTAAAGTCCTTGCCGCTGATCGAAACTAGCTCTATTGCTACGCCATGTATTTGACCAGCCTCACGCTGGTTCCAGATTCAAAATTGAAGCTGACTTCGTCCATTAGCGCATTCATGCAATAAACTCCACGCCCACTTTCTCTAAAGAGAGCATCTTCAAAAGTCGGCAGTTCTTTTGGAGAAAATCCGGAGCCGCTGTCGCTTACGGAGATTGAAATTTGCTTTGGGCTTGCAATGCAGCTGACAGTGAACGAATCGTCCTTTGAGCCAATGCCCCCGTGTTTTATGGCATTTGCGACGGCTTCCCCCACTGCGACAATGACGTCCCGCAACCAGTTACCGCCAAGACCAACAGACTCGGCAACTTGCCTGACACGGCGTCTGGCTTCGCTGCAATTAGCCGGTTCGTTAGGCAACGTGAAGACTTCCGTGCGGCAGAATTGTGCTGTCAGCTCACATGCATGCCCCGTACACTTTCGCTCACAGCAGAACAAATCCATCATTATGTGGCGATCCAGCGTTTGTTGGACGGCATTACTTGCATCTTTTATGCGGAGCCGCTTCTGACGCTTGCTAAATGTGTCGGCACTTTCTGCAAGGCAGCTCAGAGCCGTTTCATCTATGCTTGTGACATCTGCCAAATCCAATGATACACAGCGCTCGTTTTCTTCAACAAGATGATCCAAGACTGTGACCAAACGATCCACATTTGTCTCGTCAACATGCCCACTGACAACCAGAGACGGCTGATCGCCGTCAGATTCCAGAGACAGCGCAAGAGGCGCCATACTTAAAATCATGGCCAGTTTTACCACCCATTAATGACATAGAGCTTATGCGATTGGATAGAGAATAGCACTGGTTGGGCTGACAGTCAAGACTTTTTCTCTGGTAATCTTGCTGGTTTTGCCTGATTATTTTTAATGCTGCGCCAATACAAAGTTAACGCTAATTGCCATTGGCAAGTCTGTCAGGCGCAACGATTCTTCCGGCAAGCCACGCCTCATGTTTTCGGCGGGCAATTTTTGCCGCCAGTTCCGAGCGGCATGAAGCATCAAGCTTCGATTGCATCGCAGCAAGCTCCTCAATCCGAATATTAAACACATCTTCGACAGACGAAATTGCACCCGCGCTTTGCAGCCTGCGCGCAAGCTCCATAACTATCACTCGCAGTGCAGCGCTTGCAAGCGCACAATCAATCTCGGCCTGGGCTGCAGCACAAATCCACCCACGGGCAAGTTCCAGCACCGCATGCAGACGCACTTTGTCTTTTTGACATTGGCTGTTTATCAATTTCGACTCGGCCTCGGCAGCGTCATTTTTAGCGGCACAGTGCTGAGTAACTAGCGTCGATTCGACATCGCACCGTGAATGCTTTCCTATCGTGCCGAACATTACTTCAATATCCTCAATCCAACTTCGCCATCCGGCCGGATCAATGGCCTGTGATTCGTCAGCAAACATAAAGCCGTACTCACGAATAAAACATTGGACATCGTGCCGATACTGAGCCTGCCAATCGGAGTTATCTAATAAATTCGCCTTTTTCGCCGTAGCAAAGCGTTGAGCCATATCCTCGATAAGCGAATCGCGCTTAAAATCAGCGCTGTCCACGCCGCCAAGAAGTCGCCGCACAAGCGTCGCGTCATTAACTACATCCAAAAGCAAGTCAAAAGACTGTGATTGCATGGACTTCGACAGGCGCATCCATGCATACGATTCACGCTGCGCGCTTGCCGCCGATTTCATCGCTTTGGCGCATGATTGCCAGTCCGCCGAGGCCCAGTCGGTATCCAGAATCTCGGACAGTCGCTCGCGTATGGACGGGCCAATTTGCTTTTCATATTTATTCAACAGCGATGCGTATTTGCCAATATCGCTAATTGCGAGCGCGTCTGATTGTTCCTCACATGCATAAATATAGCCGTTTGCAATTTTTTGGCTCGCGCCAACTTTATCAGGATAGTTCTCAACAAGACTTCGAGCGAACTGCGAAAGAACATGCGGGCTTTGTTTGACCCATACAGCGAGCCGATCTGATTCGCTCTGCCATTGCACGTTAAAATAGTCCGGCAATTCTGCAATCGGATCCGCTTGGAGAATCCATATGCCATCGCGGTCTACTGCCCACTCGATTGCGGCCCTGCCGCCGAGTGCATCTTCAATAAGTATGGACCGTTCGGCGATTAAACGTATGCGCGCATCGTCAATACATAACTCTCCCGACTCCATTGTTTTGCTGACTGAGAAGTCTCGCAAATCCACGGCGCATCTGGCCGATTTTTCGCCGGAGCGCACTAAAATCGCAACACTGCGCGGGTCGCCGGTAACTGGGTCAGCCGTATATGAAGTGCCTGAAAAATCGGCATCTACCATCTGCTGGACAATTATTGCCATAGCCGGTTCAGTCGCGGAGCCGAATTTCGTCCTGTATGCAGACGCCTTGCCTGACCACAGAGATGCCCACGCACGCCTTATGGCCTCATTGAGCGCATCGGTGCCGGAGACATTCAGATAGCTTTCGTAAGCGCCCGCATAGCCACTGCCGTCCTCTATCGCGGACGAACGCACAGCGACTTTGGGATCGGGGATGCCGGTTCGCCAAGACAGCCGCTCGTAGGCATCTACTACTGGTTGCCACACGTCCTCGGAAATAGGTTGATTGAGAATCGCCGCGCGTATTGCCTCTCGCTGCTCGGCTGTTGGCTGTGCTGAAGCATATGTCCGAGTCCCGCTTGCCCACAAATGCGAGCGATAGGCATCGGCGCTGATTACAAAGCCTCTGGGTACGGCAAAGCGCGCTGCTACGATCTTTGCAAGATTCGTAGCTTTCGCTCCGGTTCTCCGGTTCTTATGGCTATCCGCAATCGGAAGTATAAGGGCAATGCTGGAGGTTTGCATGGTGCTTTAGGAATTATATGAATGACCCGCCGATGTGTCAATGCTTCTTTGGCGGGTATTTCTCAGGCCATTTTAGCCAGCATTTCTTTAGTGACTAAATCATGCGGCTTTTTGCCGGCCCAAAAGAGCTTTAGGTCATCAACTACACACCAAAACATGTCGCGTCTGCCGTCACTTGTCGGCCCCGCGATATGCGGAGCTATGATGACATTCGGCATATGCCTCAGTGGGTGATCGGCCGGAAGCGGCTCTGGATCTGTGACATCCAGCGCCGCTTTGAACCGGCCATTAGCAAGTTCACGCGCCAGCGCGTCGTGGTCGAGAAGCACTCCGCGAGCCGTATTCACTAACACAGCCCCATCGGAAATCAATTTGAGCTTTTCCGAATCGAGCATTCCAATTGTTTCATCTGTAATTGGCGCATGCAGTGAAATTACCTTGGAACTGGAAAGCAGTTCTTCAAGCGAGACGAGTTTTACCCCGAACTCCTTTGCCCTCTCTTCGGAACAATATGGGTCATAAACGATCACATTGCAGCCAAACGGAGCGAGCAGTTTGAGATATGATCTGCCCGTGTGGCTTAGACCTATTATGCCGACGGTCTTTCCAAAGAGTGTCTCATTTCCAGCACATGCAATATTGTCCCATGTGTCTGGAGCTACGCCAAAAGCGTATTTGGGCAGAGTCCGCAGCATTGCAAGTGTCAAACACAGAGCGAACTCACCCACATACGTCGCCATCACGGACTGCGCATTGGTGACGGTAATACCGGCATCGAATACTTCAGGATCGATCATATACTTAACCGACCCAGCGGCATGCGATATTATTTTCAGCTTTGGTGCGGCATCAACTATTGTCTTGTCGATTCTTGGCGCACCCCATGTTGTGATAATTGCATCACAATCGGCGGCCAACTTCGCAAGTTCCTCTGTCGATAAATTGCGCCCTAAATCATTGGGCACGACATCCGCAAAATTCTCCAAGTCCGCCATTATATCCGGCTGAAATATATCTTCATACGGAAATATTTTAGGTAATGTTATGACTACACGCTTCTTACACATTGCCGGTAATCCCTATAGATAAATCAAATCCACTATATGCTAAAAAACTCTTGCTCGTTAAATTATGTCTCAGCTAAGCTCCGGCAGCCAGTCGCCATGCGCAGCTATTAAATCGTCGCACATCGCTACTGTCTCGTCCATTGTTAAGTTCGCAGAAGTCAGCGGGTCGAGCAATGCCGCACGGTAAACGTCTTCTTTTTTAAGCGTCACAGATGCCTTCTGAGTAAGCAGATGGACATTGACATTTGTCATTGTGAGCGCCGCGCACTGCGTCGGCATATCGCCCACGACAGTGCCTTGGATGCCATTGTGATCGACAAGACATGGCACTTCAACACACGCACCATTGGGCAAATTTGTAATGTTATTGCGATTGATAATGTTGCCGTAAATCACTCGCGGCGTGCCGGTGTCAATAGAGTGCATTATAAGCGAGCCGTATTCAGAACTGCGCCGTATTTCACCGATGTCCTCATTGGGATCTTCAAAGGCCCGCGCCATATTCTGCCAGCATGCATCGCCTTCTATGCAGCGGCGGATATATTCATCAATCGGAACACCAAATCGGTCAATCAGCTCCGGGTGGTCTTTTCGGATAAAATACGGCATATATTCAGACGTATGCTCGCTCGATTCGCCGCCGTAGTAGCCGAACTTACGCATCATCTCAAAGCGCACTTTGTCATTTTTTACAAAATCGGCGTTCTCATTAACAAGCTTACGCAGCTTCGGATACAAATCGACGCCATTGTGTTCGAGCTTGATAAACCACGCGCAGTGGTTTGTGCCCGCTGCAATAAACGCCAACTCTTCGGGCGGCACGCCGAGACATTGCGACAACCAATGATGCGCACCCTGAATACCATGACATAATCCGACTGCTTTAACGTTAGTCTGCTGCAAAACTGCGCCGGTATTGATCGCCATCGGATTAGTATAATTTAGCAGCCACGCATCAGGACAGAGCTGCTCTATCTCATGACAGAATTCAACCATCACGGGAATCGTTCGCAAGCCTCTAAATATGCCGCCGATGCCGATGGTGTCGGCAATAGTCTGCTTGAGACCGTATTTTTTTGGTATCTCAAAATCCGTGACGGTGCAGGGCTTGTATGACCCAACTTGGATAGTGTTGATAACGTAGTCCGCGCCCTCAAGTGCTTTCTTTCGATCCGAATACGCGGTAATTTTCGCGTTCGCTTTGAGCTTATCGGAAACTTTGTGCGCAAGAATCTCAGCCGTGCGAAGCCGATCGGCATCAATATCCATCAGGGCAATCTCGGAATTTGCCAGTTCTGGGAACTGCAAAGTGTCACCAAGCAGGTTTCGTGTAAAAACGCAGCTTCCTGCGCCTATAAATGTAATCTTTGGCAAGTAAAAACACCTCGTCGTTATTTAGCATGCTGTCGACAACCAAAAACAAAAGTCCATGGCAGTGTCCATGGACTAAGTTAGCACATTATAAACGTCTTTCCTCTTTGCAATTTTAACTTTGCTTACATTTTTCGGCCAGTGCGATATTACAGCAATTAAATTGCCTTTCGCATCGCGCGAAAAATCACTTGATCGAATCAATCCGCTTCAACATATCGCGCGAATCGACTGGTCCGACTATGCGCCCTGCTTCGTCACCTGACCTGCCGATGAAAATTACAGTCGGATAACCCTTCACACTATAATTCTTGCCTGCCGCCTTTACGGCTTCGGTTTGTTTTGTCCCATCCACTCGGAAGCGCTCGACTCCATCCATTGATTTTATTACTTTTGGGTCGCTGAACGGTCCGGTCTCCAACTCGCGGCATGCTATGCACCACTCGGCGGTAAAATCGATCATAATCGGCTTGTGCGCCTTTATGGCGGCGGCGACTGATGTGGAGCTATATGGCTGCCAATCAACAGAATGTTTGTTCGGCTTAGGCACCGCCAGCACAACTGCAACTACAAGAGCGGCCATGCCTGTCGCCTTGCCCAACGAGGCCCCTACCCGGCTGACTTTGATCGACTTCTCAAAAAAGCCAAGATACAGTCCGCCTGCGACTAAGATAGTCGGGACAGCGTAGCGCGCAACGACATCAGGCAAAATTGGAGTCAAGAAATACGCAGCAGCTCCCAAAAGCAAAAAACCGGCAGCTTTTTTGACCGCCACCATCCACATTCCAGGCACAGGCAGCTTTGCCGAAAACGCCGCAAGAGCAAACAACGGAGTGCCTATTCCCAACGCAAGCATAAAAAATAGCACAAACCCCATTATTGGGCTGCCGAGCGAGGCCACATATGCCATCAAGCCCAGCACTACCGGCCCAACGCACGGTGCAGCGACAATGCCGAAGATCAATCCCATCACCAGCGCGCCCGCAACTCCGCTCTTGCCGGATGCCCTGCTTTGCACGCATGCCGGAGCTTGGAGTTCGTATAAACCAAACATTGAAAGCGCCAGCGCCACAAGTATAGCCGCTATGCCGACAAGCACTGGCGGGCTCTGCATTGCCGAACCGAACACTCCGCCTGCGCTAGCCGCAACCGCGCCAAGGATGGAATATGTCAGAGCAAGTCCCAGCACATACACGCCTGCGAGAACGACTACTTTCTTTGTCCCCGATTGGCCCTGTGTGCTGAAATAGCCCACGGTCACCGGAACCATTGGATATACGCACGGCGTGAACGCAAGCAACAGCCCGAGGCCGTAAAGCAACAGCAATCTAAGCGCCAACGGCGCTCGCGCTAGCCGATCCTCCAGGCTACCGCTGCCGCCTATGGTCGACGCAAATATATTCTTATTGATTTGTTTTATAGGCGTGGATTTGCTCACGATTTTTGTTTTGACGGTCTGATCGACGGTTTCCGGCGGGGAGCACTGATCATTCTTGCATGCCTGCGTATCGAGCTTGAGTTTAATTACAATATTGCCCAATTTGGCTTTTGCATCGACGCGACCTTCGGTAAAAATCGTAAATGTGCCCTCGTAGACCGGGATCTTTTCGTTCGACGCAAATGGCGAGCTTACACGCGTTGCTTTGGGATACTTAGGCGAAGCAAAGGTGACGCCTTTGGGCGCAGTGATGGTCAGTTTGGCCGGATAAAGCGCATCTTTGTCGTGCGCGCCGATGTGATAACCGTCTTTGACAGTTGCGCGCACGGCCAGCTTGAACTTATCGCCGACTCTGAGCTTATCGGATGAAAGATACGCCTTAGCTGAGACGATCTTCTCCGTAGACCCAACCGCCGCGATCTGGGCCAAAGTCGCATTAGACGCGACAAAAAATGTAATTACTGCAATAAAGAAGAGCATGTATTTACGCATATCATTTGTAATTGTACCAGATCAACCGCCCCGCGTCACGGTATAGTCAGATATTTTTTTGACACTTTGTCATGTGGCGGCATGCTTCGTTTAATTAGTGAAATTTGCTTTGATGGTATTTCGGCCGTTAAAGTCGCAAAAAATGTGTCTTAAAAATGGTTTGCAATGCGTCACATACGCCGATAATACTATTGTAGTTATATGGGTGGGCGGTGTTTTCCAGTTCCACCGAGTTGGGGCAATAGAGGCAACGACACGGTGATGACATAAAGATAGAGATAGCGCAAAGCTAATCGGCCTCGCACCAAGTTTGTGCGAGGCCTTTGTTATTATCGACTATTGGCCAGGTTGTTCGTATTCATTGGGCGGATTCGTCTGGACATTATTATTGGAACGCGGCATCGGTTTTGGCGGAGTTTTAGGCAAAACAGTGCCGATTCGCGGAGTTATCCTTGTGACTTTCTGAGGCGCTACGTAATTTGTCGAAACCGGAGCCTGTCGGCTGCTGGATGCATTTACAAAGTAAGATATTGCAATAAGCACCACAACTGCCGCGGCAATTAGTATGACGGACACCCTGCGGTCACATTTTTTCGTAGCATTGCGTCGATCTTTTTCAGCATCGGACGCCCTGCGCTGTTTGACTTCCTCAGTGGCGGCCGCTACATCTTTAAGCAAATCACCAGAGAGTTTCTTGAGATCCCCATTTAGATCCAGTCTGTTATTTTCGGACATTGGGCACTCACCTCTCTTAATTCCAAATTCATGCAAAACGTCGGGCGTATATTTGTTATTTTACCCTATACTTCAATGAAGCTCAAGCGAGAATCTATCGACATTCTTAACTATGTTTTTCGGGCACTATTTGCTGATCTGTATCGTCTAGTAAATCTAGGACGCCTGCCTATACGACGACAATGCGGCAGAAGATGTTCGCACAAGCGCGCATGCGGCACCGAAATAGTTCTATGCATCATATTTAGATAAAGATTCAGAGGAGATGTAATGCGAGTTGGTTTTTTCGCAGTGCTGATTGCACTAATCAGCACGACATGTTGGGCAAGGCCGGCGGCGTTTTATACGCCGGACAAGCCTACAGGACTTAATATTGTTACCGCGCATGACGGACAGTGGGAATATAAAATAATCGACGGCACAAAATGCGCCACAACAAAAATCGATGGGACGAAAACAAGTTATATATACTTCAAACTCAACAAAGATATTCGAAGCACGCTTGGATCGGATGTATGGCTTGTAGTAGATTTCTATGACGACTCATTCGGCATGGCTAAGTTAGATTATAACAGCACTACACACCCATACGCATCATCGCAATCGATCCAAATGCTCAGCACAAATAAATGGCAGCGCGCTCTTATTCATATGGAGCAAGCCAAGTTATCCGGCGCGCAAAATGGCGGCGCTGATTTCAGATTTGCATACAACAGTCCATTGGCAATATCGCGCGTTGAAGTATACGCATCAAAACCCAACATAAAGATGCCCTCCAGTAAAGAACGCATCAAAGATGGCATACCGCAGGCGACTAAACCCAAAGGCATGTTTTATACATTCGGCAATGATGCAGACGAAACAATAGCTGCGCTTAGTCGAGCGATGGGAGCAACCAGCATAGAAAGCTACGTCTCATGGGAAAAATGCGAGCGCGAAGCCGAAGGCAAATGGGACTGGTCGCAATGGGACAATCAGGTTCAAATACTCAAAGAAAATGACCTCAAGTGGGTTCCATTCATCATCCTCGGCCCGGCATATTCAACTCCGGACTGGTTCCGCAAATCAAAATATCATGTCCCTTGTCGATGCCTCGAACATGAAACAGACTCAAAAATCGAGTCCGTCTGGAACCCATACCTGCGCAAATATATCGAACGATTCATATCAGAATTCGCAAAGCGATACGCTAATTCCGGCGTAATTGAGAGTTTGGTACTGGGCGTTCAGGGCGACTACGGCGAAGCGATATTTCCAGTAAGCGACGGCGGATGGATATTCGATGTGCCGGGCGAATACCACGGCCACCCCGGGTTCTGGTGCGGCGACCCATACGCGCTTAAAAGTTTCCGCAAATTTGCCGAAAGCACATACGGCTCCGCCGATGCATTAAACAAGGCATGGGGAACCTCGTTTACAAGTATTGACAAGGTGGACTTCCCCGGTCGACAAGACGGCATTACAGCCTTTGAGACCGCATTGGCAAAAAGCGAGATTTCACCAGAAAATACGCACAACCGCCGCCGGTGGCTTGATTTTGTTGGCTGGTACCGCGGTGAGATGACTCAATTATCGGACTGGTGGCTCGAAACTACACGCAAATATTTTCCACAAACGCCCATTTATCTATGCACCGGCGGAGATGCACGGCCCAAGCATGGTTCAAATTTTTCTGAACAGTGCAAGGTGGCTGCAAAGCATAACGCCGGAGTGCGCATTACAAACGAGGCGTCTGATTATGCCGAAAACTTCTTGCTTACGCGATGGGTCGCGTCGGCAGGAAAACACTATGGCGCTTATTTCGGCTTCGAGCCGGCTGGCTATGAAGATGAAAAGGGTATCGTAGCGCGAATTTATAATGCTACGGCGTCGGGTGCGAATCAGACACACGATTACACCCCCAACGTTCTATCGTCAAAGTCACGCATCGATACACAGCGCGCAAACATCAAATGGCTTTTCAATGTTGCAAAACCAATTGTGCCGGTTGCGATGTTTTATCCTAATGTCGATATGACGCTGAACTGGTACGGATTTCACGACCAGCCGATAACGCTACGCGATTTCATTGACTATGACTACATTGATGAAACAATGCTGCGCGATGGCGCGCTTGCTGCGCACAAGATATTGGTGATTTGGCTCGGCACAGTAATTGAGAAAAGCGACGCAAATATAATCGCCGAGTGGATTAAGGGCGGCGGGCGCGCGATGGTGCTGGGAATAGCAAAATTCATGAGTGTGGAGGGCACATCGGAGCCGGAGCAAATACTGTTTGGCAACACGCCCAACGGCAGATCGCTGGGAAAGGGCGAGATTGTGCGCGTCGCAAATGAAGCTGGACTTGCTGCGAGACTCGGCAGTGATATGCGCAAACTCGGCCTCGCCACCTATGATTTGCGCAAAGACGGCATATTTGGAACCCAAATCGAGCCGGACAAATTCTTATTTTTAAACACAGGCCCCGGCACAGCAAATGTCAAAATCGAATGCAACGGAAAAGTTATTGAGCCAAAAATCAAAGCCGGGGCAATAAGTGAAGTCGAGGTTAAATAGACCACGGGGCCGTAGGGCATATCTGCGAAATATTGGCCTTAAACATATATGTTCAAGGCCAATATTTTTATAATACTATTGAGCTAAAGGACGAGCAGCACAGAAAAAATCTGTGCATTGTCAACAAGACTGCCGAAATCAGACCCTACCCCTTCACGCCTGAGATTACAACACCTTGAATAAAGTAGCGCTGACCGGCAAAGAATAAGATCAACAGGGGCAGCATTACAACAGCCGAGGCCGCCATAAGGTAGTTATAGTCAGTCGCATATTGTCCCTGAAACGCATATAGGCCCAAAGCCAGCGTGCGCTTGGCGGGAGTAGATAGATAAATAAGCGGGCCTAAAAAGTCGTTCCAGTTGTTCATAAACGAAAATATCGCCAGCGTCGCAAGCGCGGGCTTTATCTGCGGAAGCAACACCTTGCAAAATACCTGCCAGGTGCTCGCGCCATCGATGCGCGCGGCCTCATCCATCTCGTGCGGCACGGTCATATAATACTGCCGCAGCAAAAATATGAAAAACGCAGAGCCGAAGAACGAAGGTACAGTCAGCGGCAGGATCGTGTCATACCAACCCAAAGTCGCAAATATCTTAAAGACTGGGATCATCGTGACCTGCGCAGGAAGCATCATTGTCGAGAGCAGAACTATAAACAGAAAGTTTCTGCCCGGAAAGCGCATTCTGGCAAACCCGAACGCAACCAGCGAACAAGACAGCATTTGTCCCAACATGGATAAGGCAGTAATCAGGCAGGTGTTGAACGTATAGCGCGCAAACGGCAGCTTAGAAAACGCCTGGGCATAGTTGCTCCACAGCCACGGCTTCGGCCATATCTGCGGCGGGTCGGCAAACACGTTCGCCGCGTCCTTAAAAGACGTCCCCAGCATCCACAAAAATGGGATGAGCGATATTATCGAACCCAATATCAAGGCCGTGTACGCAACCGCACGCCATGTATTCTTTTTAGCCGCGCCGGGCTTTGCTTTCGCAGCAACAATCGTGCTCATCGCTTCAACTCCGCTTCATAATAAACCCACGTCTTGGATGATCTGACAACCAGCAACGTGAGAACGAGAATGACTGCAAAAAGTATCCATGCCAGCGCGCAGGCGTAGCCCATTTGCAAATATTTAAACGCCTTTTGGTATAGATACAAAACGTAAAACAGCGACGCGTTGGCCGGGCCGCCCTGGGTCATAATAAATGAACTCGTAAACACTTGAAAACTGCCAATAATGCCCATTATGAGATTAAAAAACAGCGTAGGCGAGATCATAGGGAGCGTCACATTGCGAAACTTGCCCCAACTGCCCGCGCCGTCAATTTCGGCGGCCTCATAAAGCTGCGTCGGCACACTTTGCAGACCGGCCAAATATATAATCATGCCGCCGCCGACACTCCAAAGGCTCATAATTATAAATGACTTGAGCACCCAGTCGGGACTGGTTAGCCACGGGATAGGTTGGATGTGAACGAGACCCAATATAGCGTTAAAAATGCCGCTGGACTGAGGCCGAAAGACCATCATCCATACCATCGCCACCGCCGCGCCGGGCAAAATCGCGGGTATGTAAAATATAGACCTGAAACCCTGCATACCTTTGACGTTGAGGTTAAGCAGCATCGCAAGCGCCAGTGAACAAATCATGCCCATAGGAACCGAACAGCCGGCATAAATCGCAGTCACCTTAAGCGCCTGCACGAAGCGGTCATCGTCGAATAAAATAGTGCTGTAATTGGAAAAACCAACGAACTTGGCCGGGTTGATCATGTCCCACTTTGTGAGGCTCATCGCAAATGAAAATATCACAGCAGCGAGCGTTAAGGTCAAAAAGCCGAATAGCCACGGGGCTATGCACAAATACCCCTCAATCGCCTCTTTGCGCTGCATTTTCGATCCGTATTTCTTCGCCATATCTAGTCCCTGTGCCTCAACAATTGATCGACCTTGGGAGTAACTTTTTCGCACGCGTCTTTTGCGGTCTCCCGGCCGATACGAACTAAGTCAAGCTCGCTTTGTATAATTTGCGTCATCTCCGGTGCGCATGATACTGACGGCACCGCCTTGCCGAACGGGATCATGTAAAGAAACGCTTGGCGGTTTTTGGGGTCGGCGTTTAGATGAAGATACGCGCTGGACTGCGCGACCGACTTGCGGCTTGGAATAATTTGAGATCGTATAGCAGCAGCTCTTTGATACTCTTTGCCGGTCATCCATTTTACCAGTTCCCACGCCTCTTCTTTATGCTGGGATCGCTTTAGCACGGCGTATGCCGCGCCGCAAATGATCGAAACTCTAGCTTTTGGCCCCTTGGGAATCGGCGCAACGTCATACTTGAACGTCTTAATCTCTTTTTTGTATAGAAGCTCTGCGGCCCAACTGCCGGATATGTTCATGCCGATTTTACCGGTCGTAAATAGCTTGCTCTGCCCCAAATTGGCCGATTCCTCAGCAGTAGGAGCGACATGGTATTTGTTTATAAGATCGGCCATAAACTGGATGCCTTCGTAAGCGGCAGGTTGGTTAATGGTGCACTTATTACCGTCGGATGAAACTATACTGCCGCCGTTGGCATATACGTAATCCTGCCACCAAAGGTCGGTGGTCGTGCCCCATTGGTCGAGTTGGCCGTCTCCATCAGTATCTTTTGTAAGTTTTTTGGCGACCACAAGATATTTATCCCAGTTCCACGTCTCATCGGGATATGGGATGTGATACTTATCGAACATAGTCTTGTTGTAATACATCGCGTAGATGTCTATGTCCGTTGGAATTTCAAGAAGTTGGCCGTGCCATCTGCCCCAGCCTTCGATTGACTCTGAGTAAAAATCACGCAGGTCGTATTTGTCTCGCTCAACATATTTATCAAGCGGCTCCAGCAGACCCTTTGCCGCGATCGGCGGAAACCACTCGGAACTGATGCGGGTCACATCCGGCGGACGCCCGCCCGCGCTCGATATCATAAGCTTATCGAGCATTCTGGCCCACGGAGTGATCTCTATTTCGACTTTAATATTGGGATGGCGCTTCTCAAACTCGGCAACCAGCGCGCTGAGGCTCTGCTCCTCAACGTCATTACCCCACGATGCAAAGCGGATCGTCGTAACGCCTGGTTTCTCGTGTCCACAACCGACGACGAGCAACGCAAATACAATCAACGCAATACACGTTTTTACTATGTTTCTGACCATTACATCCTCATAAATGAATGCAGCGCAAGAACCCTATTTCCGACCATCTCCTCAACAAAAGGAAAAAGTCGCATTTTAAAATATGTCTAAATACAGCGTCCGTCTATGGCTTATCAACTAATAATCAACCAATGCGCATGTCAATTCGCCTCGGCAGACTAAATCTCCTTCGACGCGCGACTCCGCGCTGATCTTCCATATGCCGCGCCTGCCGCTAAGCAGCTTTACTTTGGTTACGACCGTGTCTCCTGGAATAGCTGCACGCTTAAAGCGAACACCATCGATTGCGGCAAAATACGCAAGCTTGCCCTTTGCTTCAGGCTTAGTCATAAGCAGATAGCAGCCGACCTGGGCCATGTGCTCTACAAGCAGTGCGCCGGGAAATACTGCTTGGCCGGGCAAATGCCCCTGAAGAATTTTCTCGTTGGCAGTGATGTTCTTGATGCCGACGCAGTAATCGCAGTCGTCGGAAACCTCAATGATCCTGTCAATAAGCAAAAACGGGTAGCGGTGGGGTATGGTGTCTCGGATTTGTTCTATGTCTATCATGAAAGTGTGTTTGCCAATCCTTGTGTTATTCAGCGTCGTTCGCGCATACGATTATAACACAAAACACAAAGTGTAAGCAGGAAAGGCAAAGCGACTAATCTGCGATGTCCAGTTGGGTCTTGCCCCACGAGTAAAGCTCAGATGTGAGCTCTTGAAAAGCGGTCTGGATACGCTCTTGGGCGCTGGCAAGTTTACCTAAATATTTGAAGCCTTCATTGGTGGGATCCATTGTCGATATTGCCGACTCCGCCATCGCAACCATTTGCGCCTCGTCATCGGGAAGAAATAACGCGAGCTTGCAAAATGCTTCTTGGAGGACCATATACTCTTCGACGGCTTTTGATGTGACGCTCAACACCATCTCAATCGCCTGCTTTAAAAGCGGCATTTCACATGGCAACTTTGATGCGGGCGCACCGGACACCATCGTGGATGTCTCTTTAAGTACAGCAAGATAGCGGTCTACAATCTGTGCCGCCGTTGCGCGATCCATATTGTTTGAAATAGTAGCGATCATAAACTTAAATGCACTCTCAAATGGATTATATCACATGTTTTGACCGGCTGCTTTCTAAAAATGTTCCAGCAGGGCAAGCACAGCACAAATTGAGCTAGACGTCGCATAATCTAAGCCATAAGGTGATAGTAGCCATTTCGCTCTATTACTTCCGCGGGCATCACAAAAAGCTCAGAAAGGTTTTTTGACGTGAGAACCTCGGATTTTGGGCCGTCGGCAAAAACACAGCCTTGCTTGAGCATGATTACGCGCGTTATTTCTGGGATGATATCAGGCAGATGGTGAGTTACCATTATTATATTTCTGCCCGCGCGGGCGACTTTGCGAATGGAATCGGCAAATTTGCGCGCGGCGTGAGGATCGAGACCATTTGACGGTTCATCAAGTATAAGCGCCTTTGGCTTATGCACAATGGCACGCGCAATTAGCATTAGTCGAGCCTCGCCTGAAGACATCTCGGACATTGTCTTATACGCCAAGCGTTCGATTTCAAGAACATTAAGCAACTCGTCCGCGCGCTCCTGCATTTGTGCAGTGGGCTCATGGTGAGGATACAAACCTACGCTGCCAAAGAAACCGGAAAGTATTACGTCTCGACCTAAAAGCGGTCGACAAAAAAAGTCCTGCAAATCACCAGACACGATACCCAGCAGCAAGCGCAGTCGGAATACATCCCACGTGCTTTCACCAAGTATACGCACCGGAGCATCGAAATTTGTCGCTAGCGGGTAAAGCTCTCGAGTGATGAGCTTTATGAGCGTGGACTTGCCGGAGCCGTTCGGCCCGATAATCGCGACGTTTTCACCTGAGTGTATCGTCGCGGTTATTGAGTCGAGCGCATGCACACCGCCCAAAGCTACTGTCGCATTGCGAAATTCTAAAAGAGGAACTGCTTCGTTTTTCATTACTGCACCTTTATCAATCTCTTATTTACTGCGATGGAGCGGCGGCCCCATCGAAATTGCGCTATGGCAAGCTTTATCGCATCATCGACGCAAGATATAAAAATTGCTATTCCACCGTAACTGTTTTTGCCAGGTTCCGCGGCTGATCGATGCCCGGAACCTTAAACTTTGCAACATGGTATGCAAACAACTGCAGCGGCAGTGCAATCAACATCGGCGACCAAATCTCCTCAGTTTCGGGTATATGCAATACGTGATCCGCATACTCGCCAATGACTCGATCGCCATAAGTTGCAACTGCAATGACATCGCCTGATCGCGCCTTGATCTCTCGAATGTTTCCAAGCATTTTGTCATACGTGGCCGAGCGCGGCGCAATGGCTAAAGTGACAAAGCAGGGGTCGATCATCGCGATTGGGCCATGCTTCATCTCGCCTGCCGCGTAGCCCTCGGCGTGCATATAGGAAATTTCCTTAATCTTTAAGGCTCCCTCTAGCGCACTGGCGAGGTTGATGCCTCGCGCCATCAGCAGATACTGATTGAAGCAGTAGTAGTGATTTGCCAGCTCTAACAGGTCGGTGTAGTCTTCGAGAATGTCATCAGCTTGATCCGGTAGTTTGCGCAGTGCAGCGCAAAGTTGGGCTGCGCGTTCGTTCGTGATCGTGCCGCGCACTTGCGCAAAACGCAGCGCGACTAGATTAAGCACCATCATTTGGGTCGTATATGCCTTGGTGCTGGCGACAGCTATCTCCGG
>JAEWSK010000040.1 GCA_023398345.1 Armatimonadota bacterium
TTAAAGTGGCGATTGCGCAAAGAAATGTTACATCAATTATTACCTAGAGTGCAAAAAGCGTCCCAATCCCCCGTAACCAATCCGTATCACCGTAAACAAATCCGTGGTAAACTTTTCTTATAGACCAATCGTTTATAGTTCAGAAGAACAGGGAACGGAATAGTATGCAGCAGACAGGCGCGGCGTTTGGGGAAGATGAGATTCTTATATCGAGATTCCAGAGCGGCGATGTTGAGGCCTTTAATCGCCTGATGGCCATGCACACTGATAAAGTATTCGCTCTTGCATGGGGCGTGCTGCAAAATCGCGATGACGCGCTTGATGCGACTCAAGAAGTCTTTATCAAGCTGCACAGCGCGTTAACACGATTTTCCGCTTCCGATAATATAAATGCATGGCTGTATCGGGTGTGCTTGAACCACTGCATCGACCGAAAGCGCAGGGCCCGGTGGACTTCTTACGAGATGACCGACGAGGACTGGGCTCGATTGCATGGCTCAGAGCATGACGAGCCGGAATTTCGCGCCTACCAAAGTGAGGTGGGCCGAATGATAAGATCGGCAGTGGACAAACTACCCGAACGCCAAAGGCTGGTGTTCATTCTGCGGCACTACAAGCTGCTTTCGATAAACGAGATCGGCGAGGCCATAGGATGCACCCCTGGCGCGGTAAAGGCGCACCTATCGCGCGCAACCGCCCATTTGCGCGACAAACTAAAGGGGACAATTATACTTGAGTCCTCAGAGGTGGATTAGCATGAGATGCAGTCAAGCACAAGAGCTGATGGGAGCATATCTTTACGGCGATCTTACCCCGGATGAGATGCACAATTTGAGGTTGCACACTCAGGAATGCGCGCTGTGTCGGGAAGATTTGACAACGCGTGGGCGCGTTGTGTCGTCTCTCGGTGACGCCACACCCGAGCTCAGTGACACTGATCGGCAGAGAATTGCATGGTCTGTCAAAGGCGCTGTGAACAGGCAAAGGCTTGAAAATCGCCCTTTGATTCTGAGGCTTGCTCCAGCAATGGCACTAGCAGCGGCCGTGTTAATTGCAGGATTTACACTAGGTCGTGTGACGCCGCATACGACCAAACATGTCGCTAATTCTCGAACACCTCAAAAGAATCAGGCCATATCCGACGCAAAAGTAGAAATCACTGAAAAAAGCTCTAAAAGCTCGGATAAGACCGAGGAAGCTGTAAAAAAAGCGCTTGAGCTTTTAAGCTCAGTGTCGAGCGCAAATGCCGGCGCTCCAATGCGCGAAACTGTCACTGGAAGTCGAGGCATTCAGCTTCGCCAACATTCAGTTCCACCGCCGGACAACACTGTAAAGATGGCTCCAGACAAGGGAACTGCGATACCGAGCTTACTTCAACCCAACGCTGCATCGACAACAACTACGGGTTTGCCGAAGGACTCCAGCACATCGCCGAAGAAGTCTGAGACAGGAGCGGATACCAATCTTAACAAACTGCCAAAGGTAACCGATTCCAAAAACGCGGAGACGACACCCTCCGAATCTCAGTAGAGGCAAAAAGTGCAAAAAAACATTGTCCTGATCGGCACGCTATTGTGCGCGGCGGTGCTATTATTGGCCGTCGCCTCCTTTGCTCAGACCAACGCGACGGTAGAGATACGATCAATTGACTCATCTCCGGATAACACACTTCTACTGATCGACGGCAAGCTGGCTGAGTTAGAAAACATAGAGATTACCGCACGCGGCCAGCAAGTAATGGTATGGCTGCGCGAATTTGAAAAACTCGGTTGGGGAATTGTGCAAGCGGGCGACTCGCCCGATAAAATGGCCCTTAAGACAAAAAAACTCACGCTGACCTTTGCAAAGGGCAAAAGCGTCGCGCTGGTCAACTCGCTTTCTGTCCAATTGCCCATAAACTGCTATCTCAAAGACGGCAAACTAATGGTGCCACTGTCGTTTGTAGCAAAATCACTGGGATTCAGTTACGATCTTGCGACCAGACCCGTAGCAACTGTTTTGACAACTCCACCGCCCGCGCCTGCTAAAAACAACGAGATTCATGGGCAGTTGCTCTATAACGATAAGGGCATTGCCGGAGTTAAAGCTGTTCTGGTCGATCCTGACTACAATACAGTAAAGGGCTTTATGTCTATAACCGACTCCAACGGCAACTTCGTGTTCGATTCCGTTCCCGACGGCAAATATCTCGTTTACGTGTGGGTCGGCCATAATGCGGACTTCTTTAACCGCGTCTCCGAACAAATCGAACTCAGCGATGCAAAAACTGTGACTATAAAGCCGATACATCTGGGCAGAATCGTTCGTCCCATAAAACCAAAAGTTGATGGAGTCGTATCCGCGCCGGAAGGAAGAATCGTCTTCGAGTGGACACCCTGTCCTGACGCTACTTCATATAGCCTTGTAGTGACTCAGCCTGAGTCAAAGGATGTGCTAATCTCACTTGAAACGACAAAGCCCAAAGCAGAGGTCGTAACAAAGAAACTGACGCCAGGATTAGTCTATTCTATTGATGTCGAGGCAAGAGGGCCAAATGGCCGCTTCTTGGGCGGCACAATCGGCGCAGGCGGCAAAATGTGGACATTCACACTTAAGCAAGGAAATAGGTGATAGAAAACTACGCTTAGTCGTTGCCATATGTCATCTTTGGTCGGGTCAGATTAAAATCTGACCCGAAGCGCCATAAGAATTCCGCTGATGGTTTTTGAATCTTTGATTTCTCCGGTTTCAATAAGACGCACGGCCTCATCAATCGGCATCTCGACGACCTCAATAAACTCGTCCGCATCTTTTGGGGCACTGGCCTTTGACAACCCGCGAGCGAGAAATGCATGTAACATCTCTGTGGAATAACCCGGCGCAAGATATGACTGAAAAATCGGAGTCAGTTCTTCGGCCTTGTAGCCAATTTCTTCTTGGATTTCTCTGCGCGCGCACTCGATAGGCTCCTCGCCCGGCTCAATAGTGCCGGCGGGTATTTCCAGCAACACCTCTCCTGCAGCCTGTCGATATTGGCGAACCAAAATGACATTTCCAGTTTGAGTCAACGGCACAATTGCAACTGCGCCGCCATGCACAACAATCTCACGCGCAGATTCATTACCGTCAGGCAGCTTCACCGTGTCAACGCGGAGCTTAAGCAATCGCCCGCAGAAAACTTCTTTACTTTCTATTGTCTGCTCCCTAAGTTCCAATATTTGCCTCCAATTCCGCCTGAAGGAAATATGCAATCCTCCGAGCAATACTTTATTATGCCGCAAGAAAATGATCCAATCAAGCAATTTAGACTAGCGGTTATTGCGCTGGTGGCATTAGCGGTGCTCGGCACGTTCGGATATCGCATGCTGATGGGCTGGACAATCCTGGACTCAGCATATATGACCGTCATCACGCTTGCCACTGTCGGTTATAAAGAAGTCCACAGTCTCGATGCTGCGGGCAAGATTTTCACGATGACTCTTGTCGTCTTCGGAGTAAGCCTCGTGTTCTGGGCCGGCGCGAGCCTCATCGAGGTGGTCGTCGGTGAGCAAGTATGGCACGCGCTGCAAAGGAAACGCATGATAACACACATCAAGGCAATCAAAAACCACTATATTATCTGCGGTTACGGTCGTATGGGCCAACAGATAGAAAACGACCTCATGCGCGAAAATGTGCCGCATGTGGTCATCGAGACAAACCCGGAGCAAATTCCAAAGCTGATAGATTGCAACATACCCTACATAGAGGGCGATGCATCTGATGATAGAATTCTCAAAGCAGCAGGTATTGAGCGCGCAAAGGGCCTGATTACCGTGGCCCCAACCGACGAGGACAATGTGTTCATTACACTGAGTGCGCGTGCGCTAAACCAAAAACTATACATAGTAGCGCGGTCGATTTTGCAAGAAAATGAGAACAAGATCAAGATGGCCGGAGCGAACCGGGTAATGTCGCCATATATGCTCGGCGGCCACAGAATGGCGTCGGCAGTTCTAAGGCCGAATGTAATGGACTTCCTTGAGCTTGCATTCCACAATGACGACTTTGATTTGGTGATTGAAGAACTTAT
>JAEWSK010000193.1 GCA_023398345.1 Armatimonadota bacterium
ATAAAGCTCATAAACTCAGTAAAGCTGATTTCGCATTTGGCCAATATACTCGATGCAAAGACGTTAATCATACATCCGGCATCGACGACACATCAGCAGCTCACGTCCGAGCAGCGGCTGAGTTCCGGTGTAACGGACGATTTCGTGCGATTGTCAGTCGGCTTGGAAAATGTCAAAGACATCACCGCCGATCTGGACCAAGCGTTAAATAATATTCAGCATTAGTGCTGAGTGTAATCACCATTCCATAAGGGGCGCTGTCCTTTGTGACCCCAAACGTAAATTGCGAGCCCCCAATTGGGAGGCTCGCAATTTACAAGTTCAAATATTGATGAAACTAAGTTTTCCGGCAGAGATGATAGACAGAAGTTTCTAGCCTACGCTTTCCATTTCGCATAGAGCTTTTCAAAGTCATCGACAAGACCTTCGACTACTTTCATCCCACCGCGCCAAAACTTCGGATCGCGTATGTCTATGCCGACTCGTCCGAGCAGTTCTTCCGGCGAGCATGATCCGCCGGCTCTGAGAGTGTCCAGATACTTCGGCACAAATGCATCTCCATCGCGCTTATACATCGAGTAAAGCGCCATTACCAGCAGTTCTCCGAACGAATACGCATAAACGTAGAACGGCGACGAAGTGAAATGGCTCACATACATCCACCAGTTCGCATGCTCTTCGCCAAGCTCCACTGATTCGCCGAACATCGCCTGTATGTTGTGCTGCCACATTTCGCCTATCTGTTCGCTGGTAAGCTCACCGAGTTCGCGTCTGCCGCGATGAAGCTCTTGCTCGAAGCGATACATCGCCGCCTGACGGAATATCGTGGCAAATATCTCTTCGATTTTTTCAGCATAAAGCGCCAGCTTATCTTCGATGTCGGACTTCGAGACCAAATTTTCAAATACAAGCATCTCTCCAAATGTGCTTGCAAGCTCCGCTACAGGTAGAGTGCTGGAGAAGTTTACTAGTGTTTGCGCTCGTGACAGCGACGCATGCACCCCATGCCCAAGCTCATGGCTCAAGGTCGATATGTCGTCCATTCGATTGAGATAACTCATAAGCACGTAGGGGTGTGTATCCGGCGTCACTGACATGCAAAACGCGCCACCGCGCTTTGCCTTGCGAGGAGCGGCATCAATCCAATTATTTTTAAAAAACTCATCTGCCGCGTCACGCATCTCGGAAGAAAACTTACCGAAAGACTCCAGCACAATATCCTTCGCCTGATCGAACGAATAGCTTCCTTTGGATTCAAAGAGCGGTGCATATCGATCATAGTGATAAAGTTTGTCGTAGCCCAGCGCTTCTTTCTTGACATTGTAATATCGCTCGACGAGTGGGTATCCTTCGACGCACGTCGAAATCACCGTCTCTACGATATTGGAGTCCAGCTCATTCGATAAATTTCTGGCCTGTTCGGGGTGATCGTATCTGCGCAGTCGGTCGTCGATGGACTTGTCATAAACTAAAGTGTTGAATATGAAAGTCAGGAGCCTGCCATGTTCGAGCAGTCCGCGAGTCAATGACTCCGCCGCACTTTTGCGCAATTCGCGATTCGATTCTTTAAGAAGTGCGAGCACTTCCGGCTCTGACAGAGTTTTTTCTTCGCCGTCTATGGTCATTTTGAACTCGATAGCCTACACGGACTCTTCAAATAGCCGATCAAACGCGCGTCCGCCGGTGTTTGCTTTTTCTTCAAGGAGCTTTTCTTCATTTTCGGGCAACTTATGGTCGCGGAACAATCGAGCAGCGTGGACGAAATGGCGATAATTTGCCAGGCACTCGTGTGTTAGCAGCGCGTCAATGATTTCGGGTTTTGCCGACATCAGTTCCAAGTCAAAAAATATCAGTTCGAGCGAGATTTCAGTGCTGCGCTCCTGCACATGCTGCATCAGCGCGCCATGCTCGGGTTTGGATGTGTCGGCAAAAAATACCATTGCCGCGTAGCATGCGACTTTGGTCTCGGCGACGCCGATTTTTTCAAGCTCTTTTATTGCCGCAACAAGTGTCTCGGCGGTAAGATCGGCACTATCTATCTTGCCTCTATACCGCTCGGCAAATTTCTTGGCGCGAACGAGCGTATCGTCAAGTGTCTTGTTAATGGCGGGATCGTCTATCCCAGAAAAAAGATCGCCCAAGTCCCAGGCGACTGTCGCTATATCAGTCATTTGTCTCTCCTTTGGCGTGAGTTGTGCTTTATATCAAGATTCGAGTTTACTTTCTGATTGTTCCATGATGTGTGCAAACCGAACCTATCGTGCTTTATGTTGTTGTGCTGCCTTTTGCTGTGAGTTTTCTTTGGGGCATCATTCGGCTTTAGCGCATGCCATACCAACGGCAGAGTCGCAAGCAGCACTATGCCGACAATCGCAGTCGATATTTTTTCCTGCCGAGTGAGTTTGAATCGCCCCCAGTTTGCCGCAACTACTGCTATTGCCAGCACTACAAGCGCAGGCAGATAAGGCACAAGCCCGAACATTACTGCAAGCATTGCAGCGCTCATTAACACGGCCACAAAGCCGAAGTTGCGCCTGCAGTTTAATCCGAGTCTATGCACTGCCGCAAATACAAGCGCGATAAACAGCGGGTCACCCGGCCCCATAGTCGTCACCGGCAAAAACACTCCCGTTCCGGCCAGCGGTATCGGCGCGCTGACGGTTTTGACGATTTCAGGCACATGGGTCATCATCGACGACACCGGCCCGATTGTGACTGTCCACAAGTCGATAGTTGCCGCAAACATAACTACAGGCAATAGAAGATTTTTGTCCGTAACCCGCAGCGAGATGATATTGCCGATGCTTGCAGTGATAATCAGCATAACTGCGTACATCAACATTTTTAGTGCGCCCGAGTGATACGTTGCCACAATTGCGCCGATACGCCTTGCAAGCGGCATATTGCTTATAATGTGTAGCTCATTGGGGCGCAAATCCGGGTGAGTCATCATCCATGCGCCTATCGCAATCAATGCAGCCAGTGCCCCGATCAGACACAGCAAACTACCCGCAAGCCGCATTTTTAGCTTGGCGAAGTAATATACTATTGAGATTTGCGCGACCATAAACGCAACTGTCGGCACTGATAGTATAATGATGGCGATGAATGATAGAATTATTGCCATCGGCTGGTGGGCGTGACGAATTACTGCGTCCATGTGATTTAGCACTGCAGGTATAAACCGTGCGTTTGGGACGCCGATCCACAGCGCGAAATATGCAAAAATACTGCCCAGTAGATACCAGACAGGAGATTTTGAACTCAACGCGCCCTCCTAGATTTTTGACAAGCCATTATAGCACGAGGTACAATTGAGAATACACAACACAATTTTCTCAAAAGAGGCGTTGATGAGCCAGATTAAAGTTATTATAGCGGATGATGAGTCGATCATAAGGCTCGATTTGAAGACCCTCCTAGAAGAGATGGGTCATGTAGTCGTAGGCGAGGCTGCCGACGGCCAGTGCGCACTGAACCTCGCGCGCAGCCTAAAGCCGGACGTTATCATAATGGACATTAAAATGCCCATAATGGATGGCCTCGATGCGGCGAAGATCATCGCACAAGAAAAAATAGCGCCCGTTGTGCTTCTTACTGCCTATTCCCAGAGCGATCTTATCGAGCGTGCAAAAGAAGCCGGAGTTTACGCATATCTTGTAAAGCCGTTCCAGGAATCCGACTTGCTTCCGGCAATCGAGATAGCCATATCGCGCTACTTGGAGCAGCAAGATTTACATAACCAACTCGGCACTTTGGAAGAAAAGCTCGAAACCCGCAAGCTCGTAGATCGCGCCAAGGGTATTTTAATAGACAAGCATAAAATTACCGAGGCCGAGGCGTTTCGCCGAATTCAGCAGCAGTCGATGAGCCAGCGCCGCACAATGAAAGAGATAGCCGAAGCGCTAATAATTGCCCACGAAATATAAAATGCCAGGCCAAAATTAATGTCTTCACGACAGCGAACAACCAAATCCGATTCCGATCTTGCCGACATTCGTTTGCGGGTAGCCGAGTTGGAAGTCCGTCTGGCTGAAAAGAGCCTCGAAGCCGACGCGTTGCGCGAGGTCGGCCAGGCAATCGGCTCAATGCCCAACATCGACGAGATGCTCGCCAGAGTGGCCGGCATTGTCGCCAAAGTCACTGGAACCGACCGCTGTCTTATATAT
>JAEWSK010000210.1 GCA_023398345.1 Armatimonadota bacterium
AAGATCATCTCTGTCCATCCATTCAAATTTCGCGCCGATTCTTTCTGCTAAGTCGCTCATAACTGCCCCTCTTCTTTTTGCCATACAATTAAGTGTTCATTAGTAATCACAAATCCTCCTCCAAAGACAATCCGAAGTGCTCATGCCACATCTGCAAAATCTGTTCTGAGGGTGTTACCCTCAGACTCCCATAAGGGGCGCTGCCCCTTAACCCCGCTGGGGACATAGTCCCCAGACCCCGTATGCGTAAATGCAATCCCCCGGACGGGGGATTCCATTTACGAGTCTGAAGGTCCAGGAAACTAAGTTTCCCTGCTGAGTCACCAGACAGAGTCTCTAATGGATATTGGGGCACAAGCCACAGAGCAGTTTTTTTACGTAAATTTGACATGCACACGATATTCTTGGTTGTCTGCCAGTGTGGTATAATTGAACCCGAAATGCCTACATTTGGGATTGAGGAAGAAGTTTTTATCACCGAGCCGCAGCACCCGACGCTGAGGTCGTTTTACTATCTGGCCAAGCTTTTAGCCAAGAACCCCCGTTTCTATTACACCCACTCAGCGCACAACTTCGCACGGGGATCGGATGTAAAACAGGGCGTGATGGGCGGCGTTGAGATCAGCGCGAGCGCAAATGATGACGTGGAAATGCTGGCAGACGATTTTGCGCGACGGCGCGCCGACCTCGCCTCTGTGACATCAGGGCTGATTGTGCCCGTGGGGCATCTATTCGACTACGAAACTCCCACAAATACCTGCGCGATACATATTCATATCGGCGGAGTATCCGACAAAAAGCGCCTATACGGAAATATTGTGCATTTTTTACCGGTGCTAGCCCTTTTTACGATGAATTCGCCTATGGCCGCATCGAAGTATTTCGGCCAGTCCTATCGCATGGCAAACTCGTGGGCAATTGGAGCTATAAAGCCGGACTGGAAGTATCGGTTCCAAGATATAATATTATCGAAGCGGCTGGGAACTATTGAGCTTCGAGTTTCAGACCCGTGCTGGGATATTAATCGAGTAAGATGGCTACTTCGTGCAATTAAGGCAATCGCAGAGTTGGACACGGATCTCGACCCCGGCATAGAGCGCTATAATTGCCTGCGGGAGCGCATCTGCCGCGACGGTCTGCTCGATGAGACTGCCGATTTGGTGGACGAACTCAAGGGGCTGGTTGATTTTCCAATTGAACTGCTGGAGCACACGGCCTCGGACGAAGTAAAGGCCGTCTATGACAGCGATGGGCTAGTCGCGGCCTACAGTGCGCTCGATAACGGCTATCGAAATGGAGTTTTCGAGCCAAGACCTGTAAAATTTAAAAAGCGCCTTGGCGCTATCGAAGGCGCACTCGGATTTGTGGGGTATTTTGTGCCGAGATTGCCTTATTACGCATGGAAGGGACTTGTTGAATGATTTACGCCATTGTGTTGGCATGCATTGCGATAATTTGGCTTGTCGGCCTCACGTTTTTGCGCCGAGTGTGGTTTTTTCGCGACCCACAGCGTGAGCCTGAGCGCAATGAGCCGAACATGATAGTCGCGCCCGCCGACGGCCGCGTCGTATATATTCGCAAACTCGATAAAGACGGCATCTACGCAGAAAAACTTGGAGAGCGAATCCCGCTGCCGGAGATCGCGGGCTGCGATGTCTGGAATAATCTATCCCAAACTGATATAAACGGTTGGGCCATAGGCATCTATATGTCACCTCTCGACGTTCACTTCAACTACTGCCCATTGCCCGCGAGAGTCGAGCAGATTTTTCGAAAGACAGCAAAAGTTAACTATCCGATGCTGGATTTGTGGGAGTACATCCGCGTCGTCTGGCTAAGAAGAATGGTGGATATGTTCGCTCGTAAATATCATTTGGAAAACGAACGCAACACGATTTTTCTCGATGGCGGCGAGACAAAAATTGCCGCTGTGTTGATAGCGGATAAGTTTGTTGCAAAGATTCAGTGCTTCGTTGAAGAAGGCCAGAAGCTTGCGTATTCGCAAAAACTCGGCTTTATTTCGCGCGGCAGCCAGGTGGATTTGTTGATATTATCGAATAATATTGAGTTCGATGTAGATATTAACCAGCAGGTATATGGCGGAAAGACCGTCATAGCACACATAAAATAGTGGAAAGTTTGTCCGATGAAACGAATGGGCTGCACTACAATTTTAATAATTGTTCTTTTGGGCATAGTCGCCTATGACCGCTGGGAGATAGTGCAACTGCGCAATCAAGTTGAGGCGATTGCCGACAAAGTCCACGCCGGCAAGCCTGCAAAAGGCGAATCCAAGCAGCCAGACCTCACGACTGTGCTCGCCGAAGCAGAGAAATACACCCGACAGGCAAAAGAATTATTAAAAAGCAACAACGTCGCTCAAGCTCAGGAAAAACTTGATAAGGCAATGCATAAACTAAACGCCGCCAACGGCGTGTCAAAAGATATTGTCGGCCAGACCTCACAGTTTTTGGGCAAGGCAAAGGACAATGCCGTAAACGTATTTCAAAAAGCCTGGAAAGACATGTCCGAAGAACCCAATCAGAAGAGTCAAAAGTCAAAAAATGCAAAGTAGTCGCCATCCGGCAATTGATAATTGAGAGCAATAAATGAAAGTCGCTGCTATAGTCCCGGCGTATAACGAAAAAGAACGAATACCAGCAGTGCTGGACGCGATAAAGTCCGCAAAACTTGTGGATGAGATCGTGGTAGTAAGTGATGGTTCGACTGATGGAACCTATGAATTAATCTCGTCTGACCCAAGCTTGAATGCCATAGAGCTTAAGCCGAATCGCGGCAAAGGCGGAGCTATGCGCGCCGGAGCCGAACACACTGACGCAGACGTAATTTTATTTCTCGACGCGGATCTGATCGGAATGGACGGGGATAAGGTTGACGCAATAGTCCAACCGCTTGTCGAAGGCACAGCGGACATGTCCATCGGCATATTCCGAAGCGGCAGACGCGCAACCGACTGGGCACAAATCATCGCGCCCTATATATCCGGCCAGCGCGCAATGCGCCGCGAGACTTTTTTAGACATTCCAAAGCTCGATTGTGTCCGATCCGGCGTGGAGACAGCCATAACAAAGTATTTTCGCGCACACAACCTCAAAGCGCGAAGGGTTACGCTAAATGGCTGCACACACTGCATGAAAGAAGAAAAGCTCGGATTTATGCGAGGCGTCGCATGCCGGATTAAAATGTACTATGACATAGGCAAAATAATGCTTGATGGGCATGATTTTAAGAAGTAATCGCCTCGCGTCACTTGCCTATGCAAAACTCGCTGAATATGCGGTCGAGCAGATCATCCGTGGCGGTTTCGCCGGTTATCAGTCCTAGTGCATTGCGCGCGGCTAAAAGATCGCCGCTGAGAAGATCAATCGGTTCGGATCGTGCCAGTGTTGCAAGGGCTTGCAAAAGGCTTTCGGAAGCTGATTTTAGAGCTTGTTGGTGACGCGCATTTGTTACGATGGCGCCTTCACTGCACGAAGAACTCGATTTTGCAATATCGGCTATTTTGGATTCCAAATCTTCTATGCCCTGGCCGGTTAGCGCGGACGTCGGTATTGCAGCAACCCCCTCACTTATGTTAGGCAGTTGGCAGGGACGCGCAAGTAAATCGGCCTTGTTTGCCACAATCAACACTGACGCATTGTTTGTTTTAGTTAGCAATAAGCGGTCTTCGTCGCAAAGACCTTTTGAGGCATCAATTACAAGAAGAATAATATCTGCCGATCCAATTGATC
>JAEWSK010000253.1 GCA_023398345.1 Armatimonadota bacterium
GTCATCCGACAGTCCGATTTCTGACAGATTTATATCTACTTTCACTCTATCGGCGGCGCTTGCGACAGCCAGCTTTAGTCCCTTTTTTCTGGCGGTTTTTATAAAATCATATACGCCGGGCAGCGCATCGAGCTTGCCTTTGACTATTTCGCCATAGAGTTGATAAGTTCGAGCCTTGTCGCGCTCAAAGTCCAGCGTGACGCCGTATTTTTCCGCGACCCCACCTATAAATCTATCTTCACCTGCGCCGGTAAATGGTAGAAAGTCATGTGCACAAACTTTCTGGCCCTTCTCGGCGAACATCCGCACTGCCGCCTCGCGCACTAGCGGCTCGGAGTCGATGATGACCCCGTCCATATCAAATATTATTGCTTTTATCACTACTCTACTCCAAAAACGGCTCGGTGTGTTTGTGACTGCCCCGGCTGCAGCACGGGGATGATTTTGCCGGACTCCCAGCCAGGGTTCTTAAGCTCTCCGAACGCGCCAAGCCCGCGCGTCCACGGCTCTATGCACACAAAGTCGCTGCCATCCGGCGAATAGGCCACGAGCATCTCAAAGCTGTCGTCGTATTCCACCCATATCGTATGTCCCGCGCATTTGTCGGTTAGGGTCATGCGCCGGTCGGTAACTCCTGAATATATATTATCGTAGTAAATCCCGGCCTGCAGATCAAAAATGCCGTCAGTCGGCTTTTCTCCACCATCCGGCAAAATCGTCTCAGGGTCGACCGTCAGTTCTTTTGTGACGGGTAGTCGTATGCTGACACCCTCGCGGTCGGGGTTTGAGACTCGGAAATATGGATGGTGTCCAAACGCAGCGGGCGCGGGACGCGAATCATTGTTGGTAATTGTAGTTTCAAGCTCGATTGTATTTTGCGTAAGTGTAAATCGCTGGCAAAAATCGAGATTGAATGGGTAGTTTTCCTCGCGCACATTCGCTGGCACTTCAAGCCGGTAGAGCGCAGATGCTTTGTCGTCGCACTTTTCCTCGGATACTTTTACGAATTTGCTGAGATATATAATCCCATGCGACGGCATGAAGTATGTCTTGTCCGATCCGAATATGCTGTAGCGTCCTTGGACAGGCGGGGTAACTGTTTGATCCCATGTGCGTCCTACGGATGGAAACAATAGCGGACAGCCGCCTCCCGTTATTTTCTTAGCCTGCGAAGGCAGATCCGGCGGGCAGTATACTAATTCCGTGCCGTCCACGATCCACGACGCAATATTGCAGCCCCAATTAACTGCTATAGAGCAGGAAGTTCCATTTGAAAGCTCGAGACGATCCATGATTACGCTCCTGATATTAAAGCTACGGCTGTTATTTTACATCAAGCCATTCAAACAAGAAAGGCAAAAATGAATGACTCTCAAATTCACAAAAACTATATTGCTGGAATTTATGCGCACAACTGGCACAAACATAAGAGGGTGGGATAGTCCGATCCGGCGGAACTGATGTCTGTTATAAATCGAGCAGAGGCGCTACCTGCACACGCGCATATTGATGTTGGTTTTTCTGGGTAAAAGAGCACTAACCACAATACGTATAGTTTTAAGGAGGAAAGCAGATGAGAGGTCAACTATTCATCATTTGTGTGGTGCTAGTCGTGGTTGCAAGTTTTGGCGCATGCTATGGGCAGTACAGCCCCAATGACGCCTGGATGCAGCCTTCCAACACCCAAAGCGCCGCGCCCAGTGCTCCTGTGAATCCGACAGCGAACAATGCAACTGCCCCCGCCACCGTGGGTGCCGGGCCGGAAATGTCGTCTGGAACGGCAGTCATGACGGTGGACAACAACTTTGTCTACGTTCTACAAGAGGGCAAGCTCTATAAGTTTGCAAAGTGTGCGGTCAACTCGTGCGGAACGGTGCTCCAGCAACCGTGCGCACCGTGTCCGCCTGTATGCACACCGTGTCCGCAGGTCGCTGGGACTGGACCTTGCCCTGATAATTGCGGAGGAATGACCTACATTCCGGGCAACCCTTCGTCAACGCTCACGGTGACAACCCTCACCCCCTGTACTCCGCCTTGCCCTAACCCTTGTCCTTCAGGGGCCGGACCAGACCCATGCAATCCTTGCCCTACATCGCCTTGCCCGGCGCCTTGCGTGCCGAGCTGTGGGCCTAGTTCCACGGTAAGCTGCACAAGTTGCGTTCCGAGCCCTTGTCCGGCAACACCTTGTCCGACATCAAGCCGTGGCCCGTGTGATCCTTGTCCGCAGCCAACCTATACTACTACGATATCGACCGCCCCCGCGGGTCAGGTAAACAGTCCTTGCGCCTGCCCGCCCATCGCGACGGTAAGTAGCAGTATGCAACAAACGATTGATTGTTTGCAGCGTTTGTGCGGGGTGGATGCAGACAAAGCCTATCTGCAGGCTATGATCCAGCTTAATCTGCAGGTGCTGGCTCTTTCGAATGATTCGTCGGATCACCTTGGAACCACCAACCTCCAGGACTACGCGACAAACTCAATCGCCGATTCGAGAAGCAACATTAAGCAGGCGAGGGATTGGCTAAGAACCAAATACTGTCTGGATGTCACGGTTTGCGCTCCGTCTATTGGCGGCTTCGACATCTGCGATATCAGCCGCTCCGGCAAGGCATTCGATGATGCTTACAGAAATCAGTTGGTTCAATTCTATGTAGACGAGATTGCGCTATCGCAGGTAGAACTCCAGAACGGGTTGGACTGCAAGGTCAAAGAGTTTGCCGCGAAGACAATCAAAGACGATCAGGTAAGGATCAGTAGACTCAAGCGATGCAATTCTTGCATATAGGTGTAGTGATTAGTTGAAACAAATTAAGGGCCAGCCCGCTTGGGGCTGGCCCTTAATTTTTATTAGTAGATCATGCTTATTTAGTAGATCATGCTAAAACTTGCGCCCACTCCAAAACTCGCTCCAGTGCTGAAATCGTCCGTCTGGTCCGTCAGATTAAAGCCACCGGCATGGATTGTGAATTGCGGTGTAACTCTGAACCTTACCCCAACGTTCACATTTTGGGAATCCCATTCAGCTAACAACTCGATTCGATTGCCGATGAAACCCGACGCCCCCGCAAACAACCCACTCAATCTTCCGCCGCCGAAGCCGACGTGTATGCGCGGAGACAGCGTTTCACCTTCCCACACTCTGAATTGGCATCCCAAACTCTTGCTGGCGACAGCATACACGGTCGTGTCTATATCATTGGTGATGTCTGCTATGCCCACCGCTATCGCCGGATGGTTCATGTTTTCCGGCACGAACCTGTATTTTGCATTGACTAGCGTTTGATTGTCTGTATCGTCTGAAAGGCGGAAACGGTCGATGCCAAGCTCGAGGCCCTGCGCAATTCCATAGTTGGCTACGACGTCGTTGATAGTCCCGCTGGCGACGTCCTCATAGAAAAAACCTGCATTCCAGTCCCCCTTACCCAGCGCGTCAGCGCTCGGCACGACCATCAGACCCGTATAACCCCTGAAACTTGGTATCGCACAGTGCGCGGGCATGCACGCAGCAGCGATCAAAACCAGACATAATGGTATCCAAAAGCGTCTCATTTTCATTCCTCCCTCAATAGGTGGCAAAACCGTGGCTGGACGGCATGCAGTCAGCCTGATAGCTTGGCCAAGTTGACTACCTTATACCCAGATTACTACGATATGCACTATAGATCGAGGCAGCGATGTTTGCTGTCATGCCGCTCCCTATGTTTGTGCTAGTTGTGTTGAAAGAGTTGTGCACACAGATTCTGGCGATGCCGCAGGATTTGCTTGTAAGGGATAACTGCGAAAACCGAGGATGGGAGTGTGATAAGTTCCAGGACCCTGGAATTCGGGGTTGATTTGAAGTCGGACGTGTTGATGATCCCGCGCGGCTATGCGATGGCTGCAACGATGCCGGACGGCTGCACGAGACTTACTTGGCACACTAAGTACGCCTGTGTCGGCACTAATGCTTTTCATCTTCCTAGCCTTGCGGAGGGTCTCAATGAAAAGGGACAAGCAACTTGGCTCCGCCGCCGAACATTAGTCCGTTGGCTGTAGGCAAAAAACAGTTCTTACTTACCTATCCGGGAGGCCAGCCGAGCTTGCGGCCGCCCAGCAGGTGAAAATGCACATGCCATACCGACTGTCCCGCACCCTCATTGCAATTTGCAACTACGCGGTAGCCGTCTTCGACGATACCTCGCTCAGATGCAATTTTATTGGCTGCACGAATCACTTCGCCCATCAGACATGCGTCTTCATCCGAAACAACATCGCAAATTCGGGCGATGTGCTTTTTCGGAATTATCAAAACATGAACCGGCGCCTGTGGGCTGAGGTCGTCAAACGCCGCTACATATTCGTTTTCATACACCAGCTTTCCGATCTCGCCATTGGCTATTTTGCAAAAAATGCAGTCGTCCAATTGTACATTCACCTCACTTGTTTTGCTGTAACTATATCTTGGTCGAGTCCTACTATAGTTACAGGGACTATTTGACCCGAAAGTGCCGCGTCACCGGCAAAACTAACTTCGATATAGTTGTCGGTAAATCCGGTTAGATAGTTAGTTTGTTTACTTCGATTTTCGACTAAGACATCGACGGTTTGACCGATCATCGACTTTGCAAATCGCCGCATTGCAATCTTTCCCAATTCGATCAACTTCTCCGCGCGGCGTTTTTTTACTTCCGAAGAAACTTGGCCTGTCATTGACGCGGCGGGGGTGTTTGGTCGAATCGAATATCTGAACACATGCAGGCGCGAAAAGCCGACTTGCTCAATAAGCGCGCGCGTATTTTCAAACGCTTCTTCAGTCTCGCCAGGAAAACCGACGATAACGTCGGTAGTGATACCAATGTTGGGTATCGCCGCTTGAACATGCGATATTATTTCGCGATAACGCTCGGAGGTATACGGCCTGTTCATCCTTGCAAGTGTGTCGTCGTCGCCGCTCTGCAGAGGAATGTGCAGATGCCTGCAGGCGTTTGCTGACTTCATCGCGTCAAGCAGTGCGTCATCGACTTCCCACGGCTCGATTGAACTGAGCCGTATGCGCTCAATTTCGCCAACTGATGCGACAGCGCGTATCAGTTCCGGCAAATTTGACTGACATGACCGCTCGCCTTGTGCTCGTTGGAGACATAAAGCATCTTTGCTTTTGTACGATCCCAGCCTTATGCCCGTAAGCACGATCTCTTTATATCCAAAGCCCGCCAAAACCCGGAGTTCGGCAATTACGTCTTCGATAGGTCTGGACTGCATCCGGCTGCGCGCATGCGGCACGATGCAGTATGAGCAAAACTGGTCGCACCCGTCCTGCACTTTAACAACCGCGCGAGTTCGCATGCGAGGGCGACCGGATGTATTTTCTTGAAAAATATTATCGGTGTGTTTTTCGCTGTTTGCAAATCCGGCAATTATTTTCTGCGCAATAGTTTGTTTTTCGTCGTTGGACACAATTAGATCTATTCCATCGATTGCACGCACAGCATCCGGGTCGAGCTGCGCATAGCAGCCTGCAACGACCACAAATGCGTTCGGATTTGCCCTCAGCGCCCGACGCACAGCCGCTCGCGACTTGCCGTCGGCAACCGATGTGACGGAGCAAGTGTTTATAACATAGGCGTCAGCAGATGAGCTGAATGGGACAGTAGTGAATCCTGCGCTCTCCAGCGATTCGCGTATCTTTTCGGTTTCATATTGATTGACTTTGCAGCCAAGCGTATGGTAAGCAACTCGTATCACGCTATCATGGTAAGACACTGTGTGACAGTGGTCAAATCATGTTTTCAAAAATATGCAAAAAAATGGCGGACACTCTGTCCGCCATTTGCGTTTTTAATATGTGTGATTTCTGCCGAATTTTAGGAGCAGCAACGCTACATGCGCTTTAGTTTGCATTTTCGGCATAGATCGGCGACATCTCCCGCAGTCGAGCGATAATTCCCGGTAGAGTATCGAGAACTTTCTCAATTTGCTCCGGGGTATTATCGTTACCTAAAGTCATTCGCAGTGATCCATGCGCCTGCTCGTGTTTGAGACCGAGTGCCATCAGCACATGTGACGGATCGAGCGAGCCAGACGTGCATGCCGACCCGGACGATACGCAAATGCCGTTCATATCCATCAGCAATATCATCGACTCGCCTTCGACGCCCGTAAATGAGAAGTTCACATTATTGGGCAAGCGCTTCACACGGTCGCCGTTGAGCTGGACGTCTTTAATGCGAGATTCGATGCCAGTTATGAGTGCGTCTCGCAGCTTTATCGTCTTTTCGGACTCTTCACTTAGTCTCGCCTTGGCAATTTCGGCTGCTTTGCCCAGCCCAACTATCCCCGCGACGTTGTGCGTGCCCGCGCGCTTGTTGCTTTCTTGTGCGCCGCCTCGCATAAATCTCTCGACTCTTGCGCCCTTGCGTATATACATCGCGCCGATTCCCTTTGGACCGTATATCTTATGAGCGGAAATTGCGAGCGAGTCGCAGCCGATTTCGTCTACGCGCACGGGAATATGGCCGACGGATTGCACTGTGTCCGTATGAAAATGTATTTTGCGCTCTCGCGCGATTCGGCCTATTTCCTCGACCGGCTCTATTGTTCCAATCTCATTGTTTGCGTGCATTATTGTAATGAGCACGGTTTGGTCATTAATTGCGTTTGCAAGCTCGTCAACGTTAACAAAGCCATTTGAGTCGACACCGAGATATGTGACTGCGTAACCTTGCTTTTCAAGTGTATGGCATGGTTCGAGTATCGCATGGTGCTCGATCTTGCACGTAATAATGTGCTTACCCTTGCTGGCCTTTGCAGAGGTTACGCCAAAAACGGCCCAGTTGTCCGACTCGGTTCCGCCGCTGGTGAAGTAGATCTCCTCCGGCAGTGCGCCTATTAAATCGGCGACCTGTTCACGAGCGATTTCGACCGCATCCCGCGTCTCTCTTCCAAGCGAATAAAGCGTCGTAGCGCTGCCGAATTTTTCGCGCAAATACGGCATCATAGTATCCAGCACTGCACTGTCTAACGGTGTAGTGGCGGCGTGATCGAGATATATTTCATCGCTCATAAAAACAAGCCCTCCGTGTTGCCCGGGTGTATGCAAAATCTTCAAGTATATTGTGATACCACATACGATGCTCTGTCAAGCTCGCACGCGCAATCGGCAAAGTGGTAAAATAGGGTATCCTCCAGTAAATGCAATGGAGAAACACACAATGACCGGCAACGCGCGATATGCAGGATATAGGCTAATAGAATTTTCACCGGCAACAAAGTCGACGCTTGAGAAAGTGGCCGAGCGTCTTAGCCCGCTGGAAGACGATATTCTTAAGGGTTGGTTGTTGCGCCAGTTTGCGTCCTGGCAGCCACCGGGTCTTGGACGCGAGGAACTCGGTGATATATTCGGCGGCGTGCTGAGCAGTATTTTGCAATGCATGCGCGACGGCAACCTCGATGTTTGTATAGATGCTCTCGAGCAAGCCGGTGCTTATCTCGCCACCCGGCAGTTCCCGTTTAGCGCGCTCGTCATAACAGTGCATTTTCTTGAGGAAACGTATATTCCTTTCCTTCTCGATCCGCCATCGCCCGATTTGCGCAAGTGGCTGTTGGAGATGGACGAATTTTTGCATGTGGGGCTTGCGGCTATAGCCAATGCCTACTTCGAGGCCTATCGCACGGAGCTTTTGGAGCAAGTGGAAATTGGACGCATCGTCCAAGAGGGGCTGCTGGGACATGTGCCAAGGCGAGCAGCCGATCTGGAAGTTGCGCATGTATACATTTCTGCAAAAGATCAGGCCCAACTAGGCGGAGACTTTTTGGACTCATTTGAGCTGGATTGCGGATCGACTTTGTTTGTCATTGGCGATCTCTCTGGCCACGGATTGGAAGCGGCAGCCGATTCCGTTATGCTTCGCTCACTGTTTAGAGGCTTTATGCGCGAGAACCCAGACCCGGCCAACGCGATGGCGAGACTGAATTATATTATACGTTCAGATATGGCGCCGGGCGATTTCGCAACCGCGCTTGCGCTGCTTTATGATCGTGATGGAAAATTTAGAATAGTCAACGCGGGCCATCCGTATCCGGTACTTTGTGACGGCGCATGCCATATGGTAGAAATGCATGGCCCCGCGCTGGCAATTCTCGAAGACTCGGACTATTCAATAGAAAGTTTGAACATGGCTCCCGGTGGAGTGCTTGTGGCCTATACCGACGGTTTGACTGAGGCGCGCAGCAAAGACGGCATGTTCGGCGATGAGAGAGTATTAAAGACAGTCACACGCATGCATGACGCGTCTGCTCGCGCAATTGCCGAACAGTTAATCGACGATGCCCAACGCCATGCCGGTGGCAAATTCTCCGACGACGTAGCACTTTTGGTCATAAAACGTGACTTATCCTAAATTACTTTGCCTCCAGCGCTTTGTCTACGGCCGAAGTGATTGTCTGAAACAGCTTTTGGCTATGAGCCGCCGATACAACTTC
>JAEWSK010000300.1 GCA_023398345.1 Armatimonadota bacterium
CCTTCGATCTGTTCCAGGCCATGATGACCAGCGTTCAGGACGACATGGTGCGAGTGATGTACCGTGTCCAGACTCAGGAACCGCCAAGGCACAGGCGAATGACATACGATAATGTTGTCGAGCTTGCCGCCGAAGGGCCGCAGGGTATGGGTAATGGCGAGATGGCAAAAGGGCATGCATCGCCGAAGTCTGGATCGCAGAAAGTCGGACGAAATGATCCATGCCCATGTGGAAGCGGCAAGAAGTTTAAGAAATGCTGCTTGGGCAAGATCGAAGGAAAACTGTAATAAGCCTTATTGTTAATGGTTTGATAGTTTGGCTGCGTATCGATTATATGAAGTCAAACGGATAGGATTTGAATTTGCTTAAGGATGTATCGGAAAGAGTCTCCAAATTGGAGATAGTACTCGAAGAGCTGGGAGGGCATCTTTGACGTTGCAGGTAAGCAAGCTGAGATCGCCAACCTAGAAGCGCTTTCCTGCGAACAAGGTTTTTGGGATGATGCCGCTGATGCTCAAAAGACGCTCAAGAAATTGAGTGGGATAAAGGCTGCAATCGAGCCTTTGACTAAGCTGCAAAGTCAGATCGATGACCTTAAAGTGCTCAGTGAACTCATTGATGACGAAGAGAGTTCGGATGCAATTGAGCTGCGTGACGAATTAAACGCAGTTGAGGTTGCTTACGAGCGCCTTGAACTTGAGACTCTGCTTTCGGGCGAACACGATTCGGCAAATGCCATTCTCGAGATCAACTCCGGCGCAGGTGGCACTGAAGCCTGCGACTGGGTGGACATGCTGCTTCGCATGTATCTTCGCTGGGCGGAGCGTCGTGGGTATCGAACTGAAATTTTAAATATCGTCCCAGGCGATGTGGCCGGGTCGAAGAATGTGACTGTGCTCATTGAGGGCAGAAATGCCTACGGCTATCTGAGAATCGAGCGCGGTGTGCATCGTCTTGTTCGCATCTCTCCGTTTGATGCAAACAAACGCCGGCACACCTCATTTGCGGCTGTGGACGTCATTCCTCAAATTGAGGACGATTCTGATATAACGATTAACCCCGATGATTTGCGTATTGACACATATCGTTCGAGCGGTGCAGGTGGCCAGCACGTAAATAAGACCGATTCGGCGGTTCGGATCACACACATTCCTACAGGTCTGGTTGTATCATGTCAGAACGAGCGCTCGCAGCATGCAAATCGCGATAATGCAATGAAAGTCCTCGCTGCGAGGTTATCAGAACTTGCACGTGCCGAAAATGAACAGCGCCTTGCCGAAATTAGAGGCGATATGCGCGCTATTGAGTGGGGAAGTCAGATGCGAAGTTACGTCTTTCAACCATATACAATGGTAAAAGACCATCGCACCAATCACGAAACCGGCGATGTGATTCGAGTAATGGACGGTGACATAGACGATTTTATCCAGATGGCGCTAAAAGCTGCGCCCAGCGGGTAGAGGTTGCAAACTATGCACATGCTCAATAGGTTTTTATATATAATCTTATCGGCATTGCTTGTGTGCGCACTTTCGTTTGGCGCAATAGCTGCAGTGGACCCGCCTGAATCGACCAGCGCGTCTGCCTTGAGCAACAATGCACCCGGAAAGCAAGAGACTCCTATCGGAAGCCTGATCGCCGATGCATTTCGTGCGGCGATGCATGCCGATGTTGCATTTGTTGCAGCAGGCGATTTGAAGAGCACAGACGATGCGCTGCCGGCGGGCAAAGTGCAATCGAGTGATGTTTTGTCTGTGATTGCATATCCGGACGAGAAGGTTGTTGTACTCGCGCTCGACGGTCGCAAAATAAGAAATGCCCTAGAGATTTCCGTCGGGACATATCCAAGAGCAGGGCTGTCGTTTTTGCAAGTGTCGGGGCTGAAATTTTCGTATGATGCGGCAAAACCAGCGGGGCAGCGCATAACGTCTGTTACTATAGGCAGTTCAGCAATTATTGATGACCATGCATATACCGTTGCCGTTGGCAGATCGCTTGCAGACGGGGCTTTAGGCTATTGGAAAGTTTGGTCGAAGAATAATATTGTCAGCAGCAAGGAGCCAGTTTTGAGTTCGGTGGCTATAAACAGCTATTTTAGGACTCATTCCAAGCTAGATTACAGTTCGCTTGACCGGATTTTGCATGTAAAATGAAAAATAGATTGTCTGCCTGCAGAAGATATTGTCTGATTGTTTTATGCGCAGCGCTGCTAATTTCAGCTACCGGTTGTTCGATTTTTGCCGAAAAAAAATCGAACGCCTTTGACGGCGAAAAAGCGTACAAATTGCTTGTAGATCAAGTTGAGATAGGGCCGCGATACCCCGGCATTGCAGGTCATGACAAGTGCCTCGATATGATTGTCTCAAAACTCAAACCGTTTGCAGATGATGTAGACGTCCAGGAGTTCAGCCAAACAATTGCAGGTAAAAAGCTAACTTTGCACAATATCATTGCAAAGTTCAATCCGGCTGCAAAGCGAAGTGTTTTACTGGCTGCCCACTGGGACACGCGGCCGATTGCAGACATGGAGATTGATTCTGCAAAGCGCGAGCAGCCGATATTGGGGGCAAATGACGGCGCATCGGGCGTGGCAGCTTTGCTTGAATTGGCGCGCATTTTTCATGAAAACAGGCCCGATGTTGGTGTAGTAATGGTGTTTTTTGATGGCGAGGACTATGCGACAAAGAGCCATTCTTCAGATGCAATGTTTCTCGGCTCAAAATACTTTGCAAAGCACCTCGAATCGGCAACAAAAGACACTATTGCCTACGGCATTTTGCTGGATATGATCGGCGATAAAAATTTAGCAATATACACTGAGTCGGTATCGGTTAATGCAGCTCCGGATGTGGTCAAATGTGTGTGGGACAGTGCCAAATCGCTTGGTTATGAGAAGTGCTTTGTTAACGAAGCGAAGTACAGCATATCCGACGACCACGTCCCGTTGATCAATGCGGGCATAAAGTGCATTGATGTCATTGATTTTGATTACGGGCCGTGGCACACGCTTGATGATACAGCCGACAAGTGCAGCGCCGAATCGCTAAAAATCGTCGGCGATGTCATCGCAAAAGTAATATATGAAGAAAAGCCTAGCTAATTGCGCATGACTTTTAGCGCAAGGCGGCGATAGCGTCTATCTCGACTTTTGCTCCTTTTGGTAGGGCCGTTACCTGAACCGTTGCTCTCGCAGGCGCATCGAGTTCAAAATATTCACTATATGCATCGTTTACATGCGCGAAATCGGAAAGATCAGTAAGATAGATTGTCGTCTTTACAACATCTGCAAATTTTAGTCCTTCGGCAGCAAGGATAGCCCCGATATTTTTCATTACCTGCTTTGTCTGTGCGAAAACTTCAACCGCGCCCATCTGCCCTGTTGTTGGATCAATGGGTATTTGACCCGATATAAATAAGAATCCGTTAGCTTTGATCGCCTGGGAATATGGGCCTATCGCCTGTGGCGCATCAGATGTTTTAACTGCGATTTTCATTACACAATTCCTCCATTCCATTTTCGATGACTTCCATAAAACGAGCGTGCAATTCATGTGTGCATGCGGCTACTATTGACTGTATGCCGGTCACGGAGTTGTTGAGCATGTCTATTTCATCAAGCGTGTGTCCATAGCCGTCAGTTAATGTGCAGCCTGCTAGTGATGCTATAAGTGCGGCGGCGGCAAAGTCGTATGGAAACACTCCTATAACCCGTCCATTGCCCGCCTTCAAAAACTCCGATCTGGCATTGGGCACGTCGCGCAGGATTCTGCCCGCAATATCGACGACAGCGCTCAATTGCCCGTTTACCAGTCTGCTAAGCGAAAACGCAGTGCTGTTTAGCACAAAAAAGCCGCCGGTGACGCTAGATGTGTCGATTGCGCCGCGAAGAACCCGCGTAACCCAATCGGACGGTCTACCGGCGAGTTCGACTGTCCACGCGGCACGTTCGAGATCGATGACATGTGATTTTTCGACAGTTATTTCAGCGCCATCTTTGAAAACTTTTGCATTTGATCCGCGCTCAGCAACAAATGCTATATCTTCTTTTATCTCGTAGACGCAACCGGCAATAACGTCTTTCATCTTAATCGAATCGCTGTATGCCGTGATAGCAACTGAGACCACACAGCACTCGAAGCCTGCGGCGGCTCCGCGAGTGCCGTCGATAGGGTCGATAATAAGCATTGCCTTGGGCTCACCGAACGTGCGCAATCCCTCGTCCTCGGTGTAAATGGCCACGTCGAGATTATGCTTGACTATATAATCGATGACAGCTTTTTCGGCGGCGTTGTCTATGCTGAAAGTCGCGTCGCCACTGGATGCCGTTCCTGTGATTTTTCTTGAAGCGACTGCTCCAAGCATGGGCCGGACGACTTTTCTTACATGGGCTGCCAGCGATTTTGCAAGTTCGGCGTGTGTCACTGTGTCCTCACTTCCTATCAAAATTATAGGTCTTTTGCATGCTCATGTCGATGGCAAGCGAGCATTGTATCAATATCAATGATGGATTTGCGATAGAGAGGAGTGGTTGCGTTGCGCGTTGAATATATCAGTATGCGTAGACCACAAAGTGATTCGGGCGATCTGCCCAGCATAAATGCCGATCGGCTCAAAGAGTGGGAACTTGCTTGGCAAGAGTATTGGAACGACGGCGGGACATCGACTTATGAACTGCCGGACGGAAGTCTTGCTCGCCATGAGCGCGATTTTCTTATGCACACGCGCACGCCGGAGCACGAGGAGGCGCGCCTTGAGCAGATTTCCGAGGAATTTATGCGTGGTTTTGGAGCGCTTTATGGTATCGGACCTGCCGTGACGGTTTTTGGTTCCGCTCGCCTAAAAGAAGATCATCCCTACTACAAGCAGTGTGTGGAAGTAGGTCGAGAACTGGCCAAGGCTGGTTTTGCAGTAATGACCGGCGGCGGGCCTGGGATGATGGAGGCGGCCAATAGGGGTGCGAGAGAAGCAGACGGTATGAGCATCGGATGCAATATTATCCTGCCGCATGAACAGCAGCCCAACCAATATGTCGATAGATGCGTTAGTTTTCATTACTTCTTTGTAAGAAAAGTTATGTTGCTAAAATACTCCTGCGCGTTCATAATGATGCCTGGTGGGGTAGGGACGCTCGATGAAATGTTCGAGGCAACTACATTGATTCAGACACGCAAGATGGGGCCATTTCCGATCATCTGCTTTGGAACTAAGTTTTGGCGCAGTTTGAAGAACATGATGAAAGAACTCGCAGTCGCTGGAACCGTTGGGGAGGACGAACTCAACTTCCTTCAATACACCGATTCTCCCAAAGAGGCAGTCCAGCTTATTGTCGACGCGCTGCCGGAGCCGGTGCGTGCGTGTTTGCGGCCGATTGGCGGTTAGCATATCTCTTTTCAAAAGCACAAGGAGCGCGAGTGGCGGGAGTCCGAATTTCAAAACTTACGCATGAGTTCGATGGCCGTGTGGTCTTCAATTCACTCGACTTTGCGTACGATGGCGCGTGCCTTGCGATCACTGGGCCGAATGGTTCAGGAAAATCTACCCTGCTTCGGATCATTGCCGGGCTGCTGACCCCGACTGCGGGTGAAGCCAAGCTGGTGATTGACGAATGCGAAGTCGAGCGCGAACGAGTCCGCGAATTTGTCGGGTTGACCGCGCCTGACGTGCGGCTCTACTCGGAGCTTTCTGCGCGAGAAAACTTATTGTTTGTATTGCGCGCGCGTGGTCTGTCGAATTCAAAAACGCTGGCATCCGATGCGCTCGAGGCCGTTGGACTAGCTGAGCGCTGTGACGACAAAATCGGCGAGCTTTCGTCTGGTTTGCGGCAGCGCGCCGCGCTTGCTGTTGCGATTGCGCACAATCCGCCAATTTTGCTGCTTGATGAACCTTCCTCGAATTTAGACGAGCCTGGCAGACGTATGTTGCAGGGGGTCATCAAGTCTCAAAGCGCGCGTGGCCTGGTGATTATTGCGACAAATGATCCAGATGAGGCTTTGCTTGCGTCAGATCGATTGCAACTTGGGGGCATTCGATGATTTTTAGAGGAGCAGCGGCGGTGCTGGCAAAAGATGCGCGATGCGAGCTTCGTTCCAAGCAGGCAATCTTTGCAGTTTTGCTTTTTGCCGTGACCAGCACGTTTGCAGTATCATTTACGCTTGGAGCCATCGGCTCGGAACGTGCGATCTCGGCAACGCTGCTTTGGATCGTAATATATTTTTCAGCAATGGCTGGATTGGGCAGGTCTTTTGCCCATGAAGAAGAAACATACACTGCCGGACTTTTGAGACTTGCCGTCCCGGCAGAGAGCGTTTATATAGGTAAGCTCATTTTTAACTTTCTGACGTTGATAACAGTTGAGATTATAACTGTGCCGTTGTTTGTAATGCTCACAGATTGTCACATTTGGCGAATGGGCGTGTTTGTCGGAATATTGCTGCTTGGAAGTTTAGCAATTAGTGCGGGTGCGACTATTGCGGCTGCTATGATTTCACGCGCTGCCAGTAGGGCGGCGTTGTTTGCAGGCATCAGTTTCCCGCTGTTGGCCCCAGCATTAGCTGTTGCAATTGCAGGCACAGCAGCCGCGCTTGGTGCAGCGCCGCATGCTAGCGCCGGAGTGGACATTCGATTACTTGTATATTACTGTGGGGTTGTAATCACTGCCTCGCTTATGCTGTTTAGGTATATATGGGAAGAGTAGATAACAAATCAGCGTTTCCAATTTGGCTAAAGGCATTTGTAGTGCTGGAACTAGCATTTGTTGCCATCGCGACAGCTTTGTGGGTGTCACCAGCCGAGGGTTTTGCGTCACCCGAATGGGCGCGTCTAATCGTATTCCATGTGCCGTGCGCAATGATCGCGGTAATTTCCTATATCGTGTCGACGATTTATGCTGTGTATTGCCTTGCTCGACGAGATATTTCAGCAGATATAAAGTCCGCGGCATCTGCATCGCTGGGACTGTTATTTACAGTGCTTGCGACAGTAACCGGCATGGTTTTTGCCAAAATAGAGTGGGGAACGGCATGGAACTGGGATCCTCGCGAGACGTCGATTTTAATGCTCCTAATGGTGTATATTGCCTACTTTGCGCTGCGCAGTTCTATTCCCAATATGCTTAATCGAGCGAAGATCAGCGCGGCATATAACATATTGGCATGTCTGGTGATGCCGTTTCTTGTATTTGTTCTGCCAAGGATTAACCCGGGATTGCACCCGAACAAGGCATCGCTTTCGCCGGATTACGGCATCGCGCTGGCTGCGGCTATGCTGGGGTATGTGCTGGTCTATATATGGCTGTTTAGGTGTGCGGTCAGTTCGCGTGAGGCTCTGCTTGCAATGAGGATTGGTCGCAATGAATAAATGGATGTATATCTTGGGAGTATTGCTTCTTGCCGGGTTCGCGGTTTTGACGGCATTGGAGCTTAAAAACGCAAGCACTCCTTATGTTACAAAAGTAGCCGACATCCGACTGTTTTCGGGCCGAACAATTCAGTTTATGGGTGCAATAGATCATGAGTATACGAGCTATGATCGCGACAGGCACGATCTGCATTTTGCTTTAAGAGATGACGCAGGCAAGGTCCTCAAAGTGTCATATGATGGGCCGAAGCCCGGCAATTTTGATGACGCCGACAGCGCAGTTGCGCGCGGTGTTTACAAAGACGGCAAGTTCAAAGCAGAGCAGCTCAGCTTGAAATGTCCGTCAAAATATCAGGGGAAAACATGAACCCACAAGGGATTTCAATCAGTATAGACAATCTGCCGATATGGGTGGCGTTGGTGTGCGCGATTGGCGCTTGTGTTGCATATATAATTGCATGGTCGACGCGCAGCAAACAAAGCCCGACACCTATATCATCGCTCGCACGCAAGCTTTACTATGTCTCATTTGGGGCGATAGCGGCAGCATCCGTATATTTGATGCAGTGTATACTGTCCGGCAATCGCTTCGACATCGCTTATGTCTATCAAAATAGTGCTGTAAGCGACGGCCTGATATACCGAATATCGTCGTTTTGGGCGGGCCAACAAGGGTCGCTGCTGCTGTGGGCGTTGCTGATTGGTCTTGTCGGAGTGCCGATTGCCAAGCGTGCCGGCGGCTCGTCGCCGCTGATAATGGGATTTTGGTGCTCGCTTGTAAGTTACTTTCTTGCGTTGTTGGTTATAGACGATCCGATGAGAGGACTTGTCGGCGCGCAGCAGTTAACCGATGGACTCGGAATGAATCCCCTTCTGAAAAATTCATGGATGGCTATCCACCCGCCAGTTGTCTTTTTAGGTTATGCGCTTTTGTGCGTGCCCGCCGCATTTGCGATCCAAGGCACAATCAAACGCGACTCAATTCAATGGGCAAAGCACTGTAGGCCATGGGCGCTTGCCGGCTGGACAGT
>JAEWSK010000017.1 GCA_023398345.1 Armatimonadota bacterium
GCCACAAGCGTTCGGCCAACGGTTCGCAGCACCTTGCCGCCTTCGATACCGTGCAATCGCTTGCGCAAAACCCAAGTCATTCCGACAAAGTGCAGTGATATGCCAATTGTGGTTGCAAGAGCGATTCCAGCCGCGCCCATTGCCTTCATTAAAATCATATTCAATGGAATGAATACTACTGTCGATATTGTGCCGATCACAACCGGGGTGACAGTGTCCTGCATTGCAAAAAAGCCCGGCGCGACGATCCTCTGGCCGGCCCATGCGAATATTCCAACAGAGTACCATATCAATAGCAGCGCGACCGGTGCGACACTCGACGGTCTGAACTCGCCGCTCATGTAAATCGTGCGCACGAGCGGGTCGGCCATTACGATTAAAAACACCGTCGACGGAATGCTTTCTACCATGATCGCCCGAAGTCCGTAAGATACTCCGCTGCGCATTTCACTGAGTGCATTTCTTGCGGCATATGCGGACAGCATCGGCAAAATCGCCGTTCCAGCGGCCTGAGCAAATATTCCGAGAGGAACCTGCATGAGCCGATTTGCAAAGTTGAGATCGGCCGGTGCAGAGGCTGAGACGAAGCTGGCGAACCATCGATTTATGATTACATCTATTTGAGGCAGTCCCAGTCCGAATATCACCGGCAAAGCAAGCATTGCGACACGCACAACTCCCGGATGCTTCAAATTTAGGCTGGGATGAAATTCATATCCCAGCTTTCGCATCCAATAGTAAGCATAGACTACATTGCCTGCAAACGCGCCGATCAGCGTTCCTATTGCAAGTCCTTCAATGTCAAACCAGTTAGACAGAACAATCGCGCCAAATATAATGCCTAAGTTATATATGACCGGAGCCGCCGCAGTCGCACGAAATTCCTGGCGTGATTGCAGCGTAGCCATCATCAGCCCGCCTATGAAAAAGAAGAGTTGGCAGGGCAAAATAATTCGAGTGAGCGTCACTGTAAGTGGAACCAACTCGGGGTGCTTCGTGACGAAACCCGGCACAGCGAGAATACCGACGAGCGGCTTTGCAAATATCCAAAACAGCACAACTGCTGAAGTGAGCACAATGCCCATAAAGCAGAATATAATGCTATATACTTGCCATGCTTCCTTTTGCTTGCCTGTCTCGAAGCGCTTGGTAAATTCAGGTATGAATGCGCTCGATAATGCCCCACTGGATAGCAGGAAAAATAGCAGGTCAGGCAAGTTGAACGCCGCGTAGTAGGCGCTGACCACGCCCGTGGAGCCGAACTGCCGGGCAATGAGCATTTCTCGGATGAGACCCAACAGCCTGCTTGCCAATACTGCCACCAGCATTAGGCCCGCAGCACGTTTGAAGTTTTTATGCGATGTCATATAGACCCTAGTATAAGAACCTGAATGCGCCCACGTCAACAAGCATGGCACAAATCGTGCATTCTATTTTTATATAAGCGAGTTTTCTCTAAAAGAGAGACATTGGGAAAAGTGCGTGGCCCGCGGGATTTATTCCCACGGGTTTTCTTTTTTGCCTAATTATATACGGGCGGAAATGCTTGGCCGTTCCAGTGTTTTGCATGTAGCGCGTCAGGCAGTGGCGATCTTATCGGCTTTTGATTTTCTTTGGCGCAGGTAATACAAAAACTCACGTCCTTCGCGCAGACGCCTGCGACGTTCGTGAGGGTTGCGCATCATCTTGCGACCGGATATGGTGCGGCGACCCCCCTACTACCAATACCCTAAGGCCGCAGGCAAAATGTGTATTGGTGGGTGCGCGAGCCAGTCCGGATACCAAAACGAGCGTATTTCACGCCGTGCCTGATAACGAGCTCTCGTGCAAAGCAGCTTGCCAAACAGTGACGTTGACAATGTATCTGTTTGCCTGACTTCATTCGCGGGTACTAACAGGTCATACAGTGAGGAGGTCGGATATGAAGGGACACGATAAAGTTATCGAACAACTTAACATCAGGCTTGCCGAGGAATTGACGGCGATTAACCAATATATGGTGCATGCAGAGATGTGTGAAAACTGGAAATACACGCATCTTTCCGAGACAATCGAGAAGCGGGCAATTGTCGAAATGAAACATGCCGAAACGCTGATCGACCGTATTTTATACCTAGAAGGTCAGCCCATAGTCAGCAACTTAAATCAAATCCGCATCGGCTCAGATGTAAAAACGATGCATGAAAATGATCTCGCCGCGGAATACTCGGCCGTGAAAGGTTACAACGAGAGCATAAACATCGCGCGTCAGCTAGGTGACGACGGCACATCCAAAATATTGGAATCGATTCTGCGCGACGAAGAAGACCATATCGATTGGCTGGAAGCCCAGTTCGATCAAATCGCGCAGACCGGCACAGAAAACTACCTCGCAGAACAGATATATTGAGTTCAATCAATCAATTTTGGGTGGCGATTTATACATCGTCACCCAGTCATTCCTGCGACGTAGCCGCTGGACCATGCCCATTGCAAGTTATAACCGCCGGAATCGCCGTCAACATCCAATATCTCACCGGCGAAGTATAAGCCCTTCACAAGTCTCGATTCCAAAGATCGCGGCTCTATTTTTTCGCAATTCAAGCCACCCGCTGTAACTTGCGCCTCTTTGAGCGGACGCAGTTTTGAGACTGTGAGAATTATGTCTTTTAGAGTGCTCACAAGATCAAATCGCTTGTGTTTTTGAATCGCGGCGACCTGAGAAGTTTCGTTAAGCCCGGCAAGCTTGATGATAATGGGGATCATGCCAGATGGCAAAATGCCGATTAACGCGTCTTTAAGTGTTTTTTTACCGTCACTTTCAAAAACGCGCAGCACCATTTCGTCCAACTGATCTTCTTCAATGCCCGGAAACAAATCAATATGAATGAACACTTTTGATGTCTTTAATAGGTGGGCGATGCTTCGGGCTTGCGCCATAACAGCCGGCCCTGAGACTCCATAACTTGTAAACAGAAGATCCCCGATACTTTCGCCGGTTCTCTTTTCGCCGCTATCTGCCCAAACTGCGGCCTCAACTTTAATTCCCTGGACAGCTTTCGGCCACGTCTCAACGATTTCAATTGGGACTAATGCCGCATAAATTGGAGTAAGCGAGTGGCCCAATCTTTTTGCCCAGTTTAGTCCGTCGCCGGTAGAGCCTAGGTAGTGAGCAGCTCTGCCGCCGGTCGCAATAATTAACTTGTCAGATTGGATTATTTTTCCGCTTTGTAGAGATGTCTTCCATAGGGCCGATTTCTCGATTCCAACGACTTGCGCATCCAGCAAAATATCGACATTATTTCGGACAAGCCGCTGTCTTAGAATTTCTACGACGCTGGATGCTTGGTTTGTCCGAGGAAATATTCTTCCGTTGGACTCTTCTTTTACTACAAGTCCCAGATCCGCAAAGAACTTCAAAGTCGCGTGCTGATCGAATCGGCTAAGAACGGTTTTTATAAATTTCGGGTTGGAGCCGTGGTAGTTTTTGACAGTGACGCAGTTGTTGGTCAAATTGCAGCGCCCGTTACCGGTCGCCAGAAGCTTTCTGCCAAGCTGAGTATTTCTGTCTATAAGGGCAACGCGCTTTCCATTGTTTGTTGCGGTGATGGCTGCCATTATTCCCGCAGGCCCAGCCCCGATTATAGCGACATCATACTTCTTCATTAACCACCTTCATCAGCTATCCCACTCAATTCGCGCGAATATTTTTTGCAATAACCCAAAGCCACAATAAAGCATGCTCATCCATTAAGTCAATATGTGGGCATAAGTGAGCATCGCTTTGATTCCAACTTTTCATTGAACCCCACGTTGATTCGTAGAGTATAATGTACGGCAGACCTCGACGGGGAGTTAGGCCGTGCCTTATACGGATGAACAACTGATGCTGATGCTCAAGTCGGGCGATAAGCAGGCGTTCAACTCGCTCGTGGAACGATACCGCGACCGAATGGTATCGTACGCCTGCCGGATGGTCGGCAGTGTTGAACTTGCGCAGGATGTGGCTCAAGAGACATTCGTGAGGGTATACAAGAGCGCCGCGACTTTTCGGGACGATGGTCGCTTTAGCCCTTGGATATATAAAATCGCGAGCAATGTGTGTTTTTCCGAGAAGGCAAAACGCGCCAAAGAGGCGCTCAATGTGGACTACGACACGCTTGAGGATATGCATGACTCCGGCGAGTTCGTCGAAGAAAAAGTGTTGGCGTCGCTTACGGCGGAGCGATTGAGCCGCGGCATTGCCAAGCTGACCGCACAACACAAAACCGTCCTTGTGATGCATGTGTATCAGGGACTTACATATGTAGAAATAGGCGAGTCGTTGGGTATCCCCACCGGCACGGTCAAGTCCAGGCTGTTTTACGCGATACGAAAGCTTCGGGATGTGTTGGAATTGGAGACATAAAATCACGCAAAATTGCGATTTCATGTTTTTGTGAATTGGAAAGGGGTCTTTGCGATGGATAAGCCCAAGAAAATGAAATGCGAACGTGTTCAGCAAGACGCGATAGCGCTTCTAGGCGTCGAACTGACAGACGACGAGGAGCGGATTATATACGCCCACATGTCGGATTGTCCGCACTGTCGCGAGGAATTTCGTCGCGACCGCAAGGCACTGCAGGCGATTAGCGCATGCCCGGTCGTGGCCGCCGACGCGAGCTTCAATCGAATGCTCTCGCTCAGACTTTCGCTGGAAGAACATGAACTCAAGCCCGAGCAGATGGATAGAGTATTGCCGGCGCTCGACCATGAGGACACTAGCCCTGATGCCCGATATGACCTGGCGCAGCTCACGTCCGCATTTTCAAGCGCGATGCTGCAATAGATGCTCATCAGGTCGGAGGTAGAGATATGACAAAGACAAATGACGCAGCCCTGCCTTTAATGCCGTTGCGAGATATGGCCACTCAGCCGGGGACAACTCTGCCAATGTTTGTAGGGCGCGAAATATCGAAAAATGCCGTGCGAGCTGCCTTGTCGGGCAAGACACCGATTATTTTAGTTTCGCAAAAGTCGATTGCTGTGGCAAATCCTCGTTCCGAGGATCTATACGGTGTCGGTGTTCTCGGCGAGATAAATCAGTTGGTCGAATATCCTGATGGCGCGATACGCATACTCGTAACGAGCAAATCGCGCGTATATTTGCGAAATATTCGCATTGACGAATCGTACCTGAAATCTGAATTCGAGGAAATCGAGCCAGCTCCTGCGTCTGCCGAAGTCGCAAAAGCCGCAAAGAGCGCCGCAAAGAGCTTTAGTGCATATTGCAAGGTCAGAGAAGATGACATGCTCGCAGAGTCCAGAAAACTTCTCGGCAGGCTTAATGAGCTTCAAAATCAAATACAGGCTTTGCGCGCGGCGAACGAGTCTATAGGTAATATAAGCGATCCAGCTAGACTAGCTGATCTCATTCCGGGCTTTATCCATACCCAAGTGCAGCCGGATAAGCTCGCCGATCCGGATGTAGTCAAGGCGCTCGATTCTCGCATCCGCGCAAAACAAGCCATTCTATCCGAGCCGGATCCCGCAAAAAGACTCCAACTTCTGCGCAAGTTTGTCGAGGAGCAAACGGGCAAGTTATAAATTGCTTTTGGGCGTCATCTGAAGTATGCTCTAACTTTGCACAGGAGCATTGATGCAGCATGAATAAGTTTTATTTAGTTGATTCACAGGAGGACACCCGATGATTCCGTTTGCCGAAGCGCTCAAATCCGGCAAAATTCTCATATTCGATGGCGCGACTGGAACCCAACTGGCTGCGCGATGCGGCATGAATGGCCCGCTGACGAATATCGAACACCCTGAAACCGTAAAGGCCGTCCACGCCGACTACAAGGCCGCGGGCGCGAATGTTGTTATTACAAACACGCTTACAGCCAATCGAATTTACCTAGAACACGCGGGGCTTGCCGACAAATTGGAGTCAATTAACGCTATCGGCGCAAAACTGTGTCGCGAGGCAGTTGGTGAGGACTGCTACGTTGCAGGCGATATGTGTTCGACCGGCAAGTTTATGGAGCCGTTGGGCGATTATACAGAGCAGCAGTTTTATGACAACGCAGCAGAGCAGGCGAAGATTTTGGCGGATAACGGCGTCGATCTTATACTCATCGAGACAATGACCGATGTGCGCGAGACCGCGATAGCCGTTCGTGCGGCCAAGGAATCAACCGGTCTTGCAGTAGTTGCGAGTCTGTCGTTTGATCCCGTCGCCGAAAGTTTTCGCACTATGATGGGTGATACGTCCGAGCGTGCAGTGCGCGAGCTTTCAGACGCGGGCGCGAACGCTATTGGTTCCAACTGCGGCACGATTGATCCATTTGAAATGAGTTTACTCATTGCCGAAATGCGCTCATTTTCCGACATCGCTCTTATAGCGATGCCGAACGCGGGCAAGCCCGAACTATGCGCCGGCGATGTAGTGTTCAAGCTCACGCCGCAGGAGTTTGCAGAGGGCGTCAAAAAGTGCATAGAGTCAGGCGCAACCCTAATAGGCGGATGTTGCGGGACAACCCCTGCCCATATCGCGGCCCTTGCAAACAGATAAAACATGCCGTCCCCAAACTCTATTATCCCAAGCATCTCAAAGATGGGTGGGGACGCAGCACAAAGTCGATTATAAGTGTCGCCGAGCGATTTTCATGAAGTCGGAAAGATGAGGTAAGTCGATTGTTTTATTCTAATCCCTCTCCGAGGCCACTGCGTCACGGAGTTTCGGGAAGCGCATTTATGCATTTGATGCCCAAAGATTTGCTTAAAAGCGCCTATAGCGCATCTTCCGAAGGCGTAGTTCGTAAGTTTGACGATCAGCTAAATGCCAAGATGGTTGCATTTATGCGCGAGCTAATGCACGCCGTCAATACGCTCGATATAGAAGCGTTTGAGTGCTATCATTCGATGGCCTGGGATCGCGACAAAATACTCGAAGT
>JAEWSK010000027.1 GCA_023398345.1 Armatimonadota bacterium
GTAAGGCCTTGAATCAGACCAAGTATAATGGCTTCAAATAGCAATAAATCTTACCTCAAATCGAAGATTGCATAGCGGCACGTCGATCCCTGGGCTTTATATAATATCTTTTGAGCAGTTCGCGGATAATAGCGGCAATCGGCGCTGCCAAAAACATTCCGGCAATGCCGAAAAACTCAGCGCCTATCAGCAAAACTATTATTACAACAGCGGCATGGAGTTGCAGCCTATGGCCGATCAATTGCGGCATTATGAACTTGCTTTCGGCAAAGTGCATAACAATGACGAAAATAGCCAGATAAATAGGTATTTCGAGCTGGCCGGGTGACGTCAACGCACCGACAAGCACAATGGGGATGCCACTTAGAATTGGGCCGACAATGGGTATTGCGCGTGTGATGCCCGCAAAAAGTGCCAGCACCACAATATATTTTATATCCAACATCCAAAGAAAGGCGCCGGTCAAAACTCCAGCGATCAGACACAAGATCAATTGGCCAAATATATAGCTCTGCAGCATTCCACCGGCCATGCGTCCTACGCGCACCGCTTCGCGTCGCGCACTGGGAGGCAATATTGCATATAGTTCCGATGTGATGGCACGATAGTCAAAAACGAAATAAAACGCCAGAACGGGTATTAGCACGAGTTCGAGAATCAATCGCACAGAAGATCCTGCAAAGCACAGAACCCATCCCCCACACTTGCTCACTAAATCGCCAAATCTCGAAATATCCGGCCTGCCAATGAAGTCTTTAACATCTAAGCTATTTTGAAATGCACTGACGATTCGATTCAATGGCTCTGCAAGCTTGCCCATATACTGCCCGACGAGAATAGAAAAGTCGCCCAGTTCCGATGCGAAAGGCACTACGAACAGACTTACCATTGCTGCAACTAACGCAAGAAACACGCTAAACATCATCATTGTTGCAACAAGCCGGCGCATTTTGGGGCGCAGGCGGCCACGACGCCTTCGACATAACCACTCGACGCCTGGAAGAAGTATGTATGTCAAAATTACAGATAGAAATATCGAGGCAACTATCGACCGAATCCGATACAGCAAATAGCAAAAAACGACAAACAGGCCCAGTAAAAACGCCCATCTGGCGAGTCGCCGAATGATCTCCCAAGTTGAGTCGACTCTGCTTATCGCATTGCTATCCATTACAAATGAACCGGGACTTTATTATCTCCCATATCCTTTCGGCAGTGTGCCCGTCACCAAACGGACTCTCAACATTTGCCATCGCATCATATGCTGATTTGTCGTCCAACAGTCTTTGAGCTTCGTTTATGATAACACTTGCGTCGGTTCCGACTAACTTCGCATTTCCTGCCTCGACACCTTCGGGCCGCTCGGTAGTTTTTCTTAATACGAGAACAGGTTTGCCCAAGGACGGCGCTTCTTCTTGAACACCACCGGAATCAGTCAATATCAAATAAGATTCTTTAATCAAATGCACAAACGGCACATAATCAGGCGGTTCGATTAGTATTACTCGCTCAACACCGTCGAGTTCAGGATAGACCGTCTCGCGTACAATCGGGTTCTTGTGAACGGGAAAAATTACGGTCACATCGGCATTGCGCCTGACAATTTCCTTGACGGCCGCGCATATCTCGTGCATCGGCTCGCCCCAGTTCTCGCGCCGGTGAGCAGTCATTAATATCATCCGGCCAGATCGCGACGCGGCTAAAATGCGCTCATCGTCAAAGACATGATCTCGTACTGCTATACTTAACAGCGCGTCAATGACTGTATTTCCTGTGACAAACACATTTTCTTGCGCGATACCCTCGGCAAGCAAATTTGCTTTTGCACGCTCAGTGGGCGCAAAGTGCAAATCCGCAATTGCTCCCGTCAATCGACGATTCATCTCTTCGGGAAACGGATCATATTTATTGTCGGTTCGCAGGCCGGCTTCAACATGCCCAAAAGCTATCTTATTGTAAAATGCCGCAAGGCTTGCAACAAAAGTCGTTGTCGTATCGCCCTGGGCAAGAATTATATTGGGCTGAATTTGCTTAATTATATTGTCGAGTCCATCGAGTGCGCGCGTGGTTATCTGCGAAAGAGTCTGTCGCGCAGACATTATATTGAGATCAAAATCAGGATGTAGATCGAAAGCCTCAAGCACCTGCACAAGCATCTCGCGGTGCTGGCCGGTAACGGCGAGTGTCAATTCGACTTGATCCGAATGCCGCTTGAGTTCATTGACAACCGGGGCCATTTTCACCGTGTCTGGTCTTGTGCCGCAAATCGCAAGAACTTTTAATGCCGCCAAAATCTACCTCCCAACCTTACTCAAATGCAGAAATATGAAGTAAGCAATCGCGCATGAGACTATAGCAAGGGTGTATATACACCAAATTACCTGGCGATGCGACAGTCCTTTTTTTACTAATCTATGATGCAAATGAGTAGTATCGGCTTCGCCAATGCTCTTACCTGAAGCTGCGCGTCGAAGAACAACAAAAGTAGTATCAAAAAGTGGCACAGCAAGCACCAACACCGGGACGGCCACTGCCAGCATTGCCGTTATCTTCATTGTGCCGAGAATCGATATGCCTGCAAGAGTAAATCCGAGAAACTGCGCTCCAATTGTGCCCATGAATACCTTTGCGGGAGGATAGTTATATCGAAGAAAACCCAGCGCCGCTCCAAACAAAGCCGCAGCCATAACTGCAGACATCTGCCTTGCGGGAAACTGCGCCGCCATTACCATCAGCGTTGCCGCTGCAATTGCAGATATACCCGCAGCAAGCCCATCGAGGCCATCCATGCAGTCAACGGCCTTTGTCACCATCAAAACCCAAATTAGCGTAACAGGAATGCTCCAAAGGCCGAAGTTGACATAAATCGGGCTTGTAATTGCATAAATACGAACGCCGAACAAGCATAGAATCAGACCTGCGACTAAAATGCTTCCGGCCTGCATCCACCCGGGCAATTCATACTTGTCGTCAATGACGCCGACGATAGCGACTAATGTCCCTCCGACAAGCAGACCTATGGCTTGACGGCTCAGATTCACTTTGTCGCTGATAAGAAGAATGACTGCAATTGATACGATAAATGCGACATACATTGCCAGCCCGCCCGACAATGGAGTCGGACGAGCATGGACACGTCTGCCGCCGGGGTGCGCAACTATGCCCCGGCTCTCCGCAAAGCGGCGAACCAATGGGGTCAATATGCAGGCAACAGCCGCCGCGACAAGCACGGCAATTAAGTTTAGGGTCATATTTATGCTTAATAAACCGGGAATGCGTCTGCGAGCCCGCGAACTTCGCGCGCCACTTGCTGGCGTTCAGCAATTGCTTCCGGCGCGTCGCCCAAATTAGTCAGGCATCGCATAATAAGATCGGCAATTGTCTCCATTTCACCCTCGCCCATGCCGCGAGTTGTGACGCATGGCGTTCCGATGCGAAGACCGCTTGTAACCATCGGTTTCTCTTTGTCAAACGGGATCATGTTCTTGTTTGCCACGATGCCGACCTCGTCCAACGCTTCCTGAGCGACCTTGCCGGTAATGCCTAGTGGAGTAAGATCAGCCAGCATCAGATGATTGTCTGTGCCGCCGCTGACAAGCCTAAGACCGCGCTTTGCAAGCGCAGTTGCAAGAGCAGCGGCGTTTATACGAATACTGCGCTGGTAATCAACAAATGATGGATCCATCGCTTCTTTCAGGCATACGGCCTTTGCAGCAACTACATGCATCAGCGGGCCGCCCTGCATGCCCGGGAACACTGCCTTGTCAATCGCCTTCGCATGTTCTGCCTTGCAGAGAATCATGCCCGAGCGCGGGCCTCGAAGGGTCTTGTGCATAGTAAACGTCACAACGTCGCAATAAGGCACCGGTGACGGATGTTCGCCAGCGGCAACCAATCCGGCGATGTGAGCAATATCAGCCATCAGAATTGCTCCGACGGAATCAGCAATCTTTCGAAATCGTTCAAAATCGATAATGCGCGGGTAGACCGTCGCGCCGGTCACGATCATTCGCGGTTTGCATTCTTTGGCGAGCCGCTCGATTTCATCATAGTCGAACGTTTCAGTTTCTGGACTTACGCCATAGTAGCACGGGTTGTAGAGTATGCCGGAAAAATTGACCTTGCTGCCGTGCGTAAGGTGTCCGCCGTGTGCAAGTTCCATTGATAAAAACGTATCACCCGGCTTCATAAAAGCAAAATACGCAGCCATGTTCGCCTGAGACCCGGCATGCGGCTGCACATTTGCATGTTCCGCTCCGAATAATTCTTTGGCGCGCTCGACTGCTATCGACTCCACAACATCGACGTTCTCGCAACCGCCGTAATATCGCTTATTTGGGTAGCCTTCGGCATATTTGTTTGTCAACACGGAGCCTGTAGCCTCCATTACGGCACGGCTCACGTAGTTTTCCGATGCGATCAATAGAATTTTACGATTTTGTCGCTCGGTATCTGTTTTAATAGCCTCTGCAATAACTGGGTCTGCCTCTGAAAGCGGCAGGCTCATCTGCATTGCTCGGGCGCTCTGGCTAATTCCCAACGCATTCCTCCCCGCACTTATCAAGTGCGTTGATCTTATTTACACGGCGCTCATGGCGCACTCCACCTTCAAAATCGGTATCAAGAAACGCCTTCGCTATTTCAAGCGCCAAACCTGGTCCAACAACACGCCCACCCATTCCCAAAATGTTGGCATCGTTGTGCGCGCGGGACATTCGAGCGGAAAATGTGTCAGATACAACAGCGGCACGGATTCCATTCACCTTATTGGCCGTAATTGTAACGCCAATTCCGGTTCCGCAGACGAGAATTCCTCTATCAAATCGACCTGAAGCAACCTCACCAGCTACTGTCAATGCAATATCAGGGTAATCAACTGACTCTATCGAGTAAGTGCCTAAGTCTTCGATATCGTAACCGTCATCTCTAAGTGCATTGGTGATCTCTTCTTTTAGCGGAAAACCCGCATGATCCGAGCCAATAGCCACTCTCAGCTTACGTACACTATTTGTATCACTCATCCTCGCCCTCCAAGCCATATTATAAACCCGACAGAAAGCGTTGTAAAGCGATAGACGAGGCAATGGCAAGAATAGGATATGTACATAAATATGGCGCCGGAGTCAGCCACTCCGACGCCATGGACTTGGAGGAGTTCGCTAATGACCTTTTCGACGCGCCAACGCTTTCGCCGGCAAAAATGCACCGGCATTTCGAGTTTCGGCGGCCAAGACTACCATAGCAACTATACGCCTTAGGCTCTTGACTTTGCGCCCCTGGCTTTCGCACAGGTTTGCCGTTGTCGATCTCCTCATTGACTTGTCCACTAGAATTATGCCACGCATTCGAAGCTATAGACCAGGTATTTGTAATAGGATTAACTGCATTGTAGCACAACAACTCTGATATAATATGTGTTGGACGGCTGTAAATCATATCGAGTTGTTCCCGTCTATTCTACTTGAGCAACAAGCAGCTCGCATATAACGAGCAGACTGAGGAGAATTTGTAGATGCGTTTTGGAATAGCGTCGTTGGCAGTTACTGCCGGATTTGTTCTTGCAGCAACGCAGGCTGTGGCCACAGAGCCATCAAAAGCCGAAATTGCCGCATCGAGCAAGTGGGTCGCGGAAAAGTTCATGGGAAAAGTGCCCAACCAGCCGTTTTCTTTCGTATATGGCGGTCAGCGTTCTTCGGATGTGCTTAAGAATTGGTCAGCAAAGACGAGCAAAAAGCAGCTAGACTGCAATCGCACACAGTTAACCCAAACTTATACTGACTCATCAACGGGCCTGGAGGTCAAATGCGTCGCCATCGAGTATAAGGACTATCCCGCTGCTGAGTGGGTTCTCTACTTTGAAAACAAAGGCGATAAAGACACAGCTATTATCGAGGACGTTCGAGCACTGGATATGTCGCTTACACGCGGTGATTCCGGTGAGTTTACGCTTCACCATGCAAATGGCTGCAATAATCAAACCAATGACTTTCAGCCTATGGCCGATAGCCTGGCTCCGAGTTCTACGTTTAAAATCGGTTCCGACGGCACGTCTTCAGTTGGTGCATTGCCATTTTTTACACTGGAGCATGCAACAGGTGGGGTAGTAATAGGCGTTGGCTGGTCGGGGTCATGGTCAGCCGATTTTACACGCGATGCCGAAAAAACTGTCTCAGTTAAGGCAGGAATGCCGGGAACACATCTTCTGCTGCACCCAGGCGAACACATCAGAACGCCCAGAGTGTTAGTAATGCACTTCGACGGCAATTGGATCAGCGGGCAAAACAAGTGGCGCAAGCTCCTGTTGACCCACTACATCCCTCGACCCGGCGGCAAACCGTTGGTTGGCCCATTGGTAGACGGCAACTGGGGAGCAAAGACAGAGCAAAATCAAATAGGCAAGATCAACTGGTGGCATGAGAACAATCTACCGCTGGAATGCTACTGGATCGATGCCGGATGGTCTGGTAAGACTGGGCCGATTGAAGCATGGGTTGAAAACGCAGCCGTGCGAGTGCCAAATCCCGAATACTATCCAAATGGTCTAAAGCCCGTATCGGATGTGGCGCATAAATATGGGATGAAGTTTCTATTGTGGACATGGCCAAACCGCGCGCTGCCGAATGTCGGAGTGGGAAAAGAGCACCCCGAATGGCTGATTGGCGACTCTATCGACCATGGCAACCCGGATGCAAACAAGTGGATAATCGACGAACACGTCAAACTCATCAAAGAACAGGGCATTGACATCTATCGACAGGATGGCAACCCCGCATACCCAGCCGACTCCGGCCCGGATCGACAGGGATATAATCAAATAAAGCACTTTGAAGGTTTCTATCAGTTCTGGGATACGTTACTTAAAACATATCCAAATTTGATTATCGACAACTGCGCGGGTGGCGGCAGAAAGCAGGATCTGGAAACGATATCGCGCAGCATATCGCTGTGGCGCAGCGATTACCAAGTGCCGAATGATTTTGACCCAATCGGCATGCAGTGCCAGACTTACGGTCTATCGCTATGGGTTCCATGGAGCGGAACATGCTCGGCAAGAGTCGATTCGTATTCAATGAGAAGCGGATACGGCCCGGCGATCTGCATAAACTGGCATGTGTATGTAGATAAGATCGATTCCACAGGATTCGATTTCGACTCGGCCCGAAAACTGCTTAACGAGTATCTTTCGGTGCGGCCGTATTACAATGGGGATTACTATCCGCTTACCAAGTGCGATATTGATAAAGGCAGTTGGATGGCTTGGCAGCTTGACTGCCAGGATACAAACAGCGGAATCGTCCAGGCTTTCCGCCGTCAGGAAAGCAATTATACGGCGATGCAGTTGCCTCTGTTTGGGCTTGACCCGACAGCAAATTACAGCATTACCGATGCCGACACAAATAAATCTATCGTGCAAACCGGCAGTGAGTTGATGCAAAAGGGCCTATCGATCAATATAAGCAATAAGCCGGGTGCGGTTCTTATACGCTACGAGAAGTGTAAATAAAAAATCACTTGGCTGGATTTACGTCAATGCTTCGGGACATTTGTCCCGAAGCATTG
>JAEWSK010000068.1 GCA_023398345.1 Armatimonadota bacterium
GCCCTACGGTGAGCGACCCCTTGAAGAAATATGCGAATTCGCGCTCGGCATAGTGGGTTTTCTTATCGAAAGAGGTGCGAAGATAGTTGTAATGGCATGCAATATGTCCAGCGCGGTCGCCCTAGACATATCACGAAAGGCATACCCAGACACACCCATAATCGGCGTTATCGAACCGGGCGCAAAAGCGGCGGTCGGTGTTGCAAACAGTTTGCCTATCGGCGTGCTTGCAACTACTGGAACTATTCGCAGCGAGGCATATATTCGAGCGATTGCGCAATTTGATCCATCAGTGCAAGTGTTCGGCCAGGCATGCCCCAAATTTGTCCCGTTGGTGGAATCCGGTCTTTATGACAGCGAGCAGGCCGAAGCTGCCGCACGAACTTATGTCGAACCACTGATGGCGCGGGGCTGCAAAACGATAGTGCTCGGCTGCACTCACTACCCCTATGTGCGAAATGCAATACAGGCTGCAGCGGGAGATGATGTGAAGATCGTCGATCCGGCGCAGGAAACGACAATAGCTATTGAGAAGACATTGCTTGAGCGCAACATATCCGGCAAGCAGCCAGAGTCTAAACATGAGTTCTTTGCAAGCGGCGATTCGGCTGACTTTGCAACGCTGGGGAGCACTTTTCTTGGTAGACGCATATCGAATGTCACAAACATCGACTGGAACAAACTTTCAGCAACAGACCATCATACCAAGATAGCAGGCTGATTTCGGAAAACAAATTACTATTTTTTATTGAGGGCACTTTTATATGATTCGTTTGGACGGGCGAGCGGCCGATCAACTGAGGCCGGTAAAAATAACACGCAACTTTATGAAATACGCCGAAGGTAGTTGCCTTATTGAAATGGGTGACACAAAGGTCATTTGTTCTGCTTCTATTGAAGAAAAAGTTCCACCGTTTCTAAAAGGCTCCGGTCAGGGCTGGGTTACTGCCGAGTACGGCATGCTGCCGCGCTCTTGCGAGACCCGCACGCAGCGTGATGCTTCGACAGGGCGTGTAAATGGCCGCAGTCAGGAGATACAAAGGCTGGTTGGCCGCGCGATACGATCTGTAGCCGATCTAAACGCATTTGGAGAACGAACGGTTTGGCTCGACTGCGACGTGCTTCAGGCCGATGGCGGTACGCGCACGGCCTCGATTACTGGCGCATTTGTGGCGTTTATGGACGCATGCGCTGTAATGAAAAAACAGGGTTGGGTAAAAAAAATGCCCTACAGCGACATGTTGGCCGCGATCAGCGTGGGCGTTGTGATGGGCGAAGAGCTTTTGGATCTCAACTACAAAGAGGACTCCAACGCCCAAGTCGATATGAACGTTATAATGACGGCGGCGGGCCGAATAGTCGAGATTCAAACCACTGCCGAGGGCGCGCCGTTTACACGGAACCGTTTCAATAATTTGCTTGATCTGGCGCAAAAGGGCATAGCTGAGCTTATTGGAACAATGAAGACGACACTCGCCGACGTGCTATGAGCCAATCTTTATTTGCGGGAGGCCATTTCTTGTGAGAAAGATAACATCGGTGATTCTTACTGTCTGTTTTATTGTATTGCTTATTACTGTAGCGTTTATGAGTGGCCCCAAACACCAAGAGGGCATGCGACGAGGCGGCCCGCCAGTTGCATCAGCAAATGCCGAAATGCGACACAGCGCTAAGTCGCCGCATGGCAATCGTGGGTTCTTTCCAAAAGAACTGCATGAGCTGGCCGGCTATACTTTCTTGGTCTTTGGCATCGTGCATATTGTAATTAACGGCAAGTGCCTGCTCTCATATGTGGGATTTAGAAACTAAGATAATCGATAAAAACGGCTTCGAGGCATATGTCGAGTATAAAAACAATAGTTGTTGCAACTAAAAACGCAGGTAAAGCGCGAGAGATTGCCGATTTACTGTCCGACATGCCGTATGAAGTTGTCTCACTCGCTGACTACGCCGACGTTCCCGACGTCGAAGAAAGCGGGTCGACTTTTATTGAAAATGCCATTTTAAAGGCGACTGCCTATGCCGATTTTACGGGCGAATTGACTTTGGCAGACGATTCGGGTCTCGAAGTCGATGCCCTTGATGGCGCACCGGGAGTATTCTCCAGCAGATTTGCTCCGACTGATTGCGAGCGCAATGCCAAGCTGCTTGACTTGATGCGAGATGTTCCTGACGGAAAGCGCACCGCCCGTTTTCGTTGCGCAATAGCAATCGCCGAACCCTTTTCTGACGGAAACGTCAAAACTTGCGAGGGTAAAATCGAAGGCATCATCGCTCGCGAACCCAAAGGCACAAACGGCTTCGGCTACGACCCTGTCTTTTTTGTCCCCACTCTCGGTAAACACATGGCAGAACTCACCGCATCCGAAAAAAACGCTATCTCGCACCGAGGCAAGGCGCTCGCAAACGCAAAGATACTATTGGATACATAGTATTATTGCAATAGTGCTATGTCATATCTGCAAAATTTACTTTGAGGGTGTTACCCTCAGACTTCCATAAGGGGCGCTGCCCCTTAACCCCGCTGGGGACACAGTCCCCAGACCCCATACGCTTAAAATTCAGCCCCCCGTATGGGGGCTTAATTTTAAGAATTTGAAGGTCAAGGAAACTCAGTTTCCTTGCAGAGTCACCAGACAGAAGTCTCTGGTGGGGATTGGGGCAAAGCCCCAGAGTAGTTTCTGTGAACATGACACGCACCCTACCCGTCTTATTTTCTTTTGGGTGGTATTATTTCACCCGCCTCGGTGTGTTCCCAGAGGAATTTGATCTTGCGCAGGCTCATAGTTAGGTAATCATCGTCGTCGCCAAAGACTTCGACTGTGATAGTTTCATCGTAGCCGGTGTTTTTTATTAGCCGAACGATCTGCGTCCAGTTAATATTTCCAACGCCAAGCGGCAGGTGCAGGTCATCGTGTCCGCCTCGATTATCCGATACATGGACATGTCCCAGTCTGTGGCCGAAGTTGGCTAGCAGTTCCTCGGCGCGATTATACGGGGTGTCGAGGTTTGCATGTCCCACATCGAGCAATAGCTTCACTCCGTCCACTGCTTCTATTATTGGCTTGATTTGCGCCACGCGACTAAACCCGGGCATGTTCTCGACTAATATCGTCATGCCTGCCTCGGATGCCAGATCGGCAAGCCTGGCAATTGCATCTGTATTGTGCGCGATTATCCATTCCTCATCATGCAAAGACACGCGCAGGTGTGGATGCACATTCATTTTGCTTACATTCAAGTCCCCGAATACTTTCATACAGCGCTGCAGTTCGTGCAGCGCAAGCTCACGAAATTCAGGAAATGGCGATGCAATCGGCAGATACCATGCCGTGTGACCGACCACAGAAAGCCCGGTTCGTTCCAAGGCTTTTGTAACTCTGCCGATATTAATTTGCGCGGAATAAGTCTGCTCAGGTTCGAGCGTGAGGTCGATAAAGTCGAAGC
>JAEWSK010000112.1 GCA_023398345.1 Armatimonadota bacterium
TATCAATGCGTTGGGCTATAACGTATTTGATCCACTTGAGGGCGTTCCAGAATACACAGCAGACATTGGAGTTAAGAAAGGCGAAAAAGTCGACTACTGCGTTCTCAAAGATAGAACTCCTGTGATACTGATCGAGTGCAAAGGGCCGGATGCTGAGCTAAATATTGAGCATGCCTCGCAACTATACCGCTACTTTTCTGTTACAAAAGTCAGATTCGCGATTCTAACTAATGGTATTCTATATCGCTTTTATACTGACCTTGAACAGGCGAATATGATGGATTCAAAACCGTTTTTCGAGTTCAATGTGCTGGAAATTAAAGACTCAACAGTAGATGAACTAAAGAAATTCAGCAAGAGCTCATTCGATCTTGATCAGATATTGGCTACAGCCAGTGAACTGAAGTACACACGCGAGGTCAAACGCATTCTCTGCGAACAAATGACAAATCCTTCGGAAGATTTTGTGCGCTTAATCACAAGTGAGGTCTATTCGGGCACAAAAACTCAGTCCGTCATTAGACAGTTTACAGATGTGACACGTCGAGCATTTCAACAAATGCTTAGTGAACGTGTCAGCGACAGACTAAAATCGGCTCTCGCTGACGAGAACACTTTACCGGATACGGACAATGATGACAAAAGTGAAATTAGCCGCATTGTTACAACAGAGGATGAGTTACAGGCTTACTATATTGTTAAGGCGATTTTGTGCGATGTAACCGATGTTTCCAGGATTGCATTGCGCGACCAAGCTACATATTGCTCAGTGCTCTTTGACGACAACAATAGAAAGCCTATATGTCGCTTTGACTTTGGCAGCCGCAAAATGAATATAAGTCTGTTTGATAGCGAAAAAAACGAGACCAGGGTTCAATTGGAAGGAATAGATTCAATCTATGCCCACGCGGATGCGCTTCGTGCAGTGGTGCAAGGGTATGATTCAATTAAATAGGCAGTCTGAACTCTTACCCAGACTCTATCTGTCAGAAAATGGTATTTGCGACTTTTGCAAAATGTGAGGCTTATGATTCGGCGGAATCGTATTCGTCGTGGCCTCTTTTGGGCGAGACCTCTATTTGGCGATTGACGGCGGCGAGAACGGCAGCGGCAGCGGCGCGGAACTGATCACCGCGCCTAATAAACGCGCTTCCAGCGCATCTTGTTGTGTAGCGAGGACTGATAAACGCCGCAGTTACTGTTACAATTCGCTCGCCCAATCCGCCGGTTTGCAAAAACACTTCATCGACTACAATTCCATGATCGGCAGCAAGTGACTTCGACGCGGCTCCGGCAGTCGCTTCGGCAACAAGCCTTATGGCGTTGCCCTCATCGATAAGGTATCCGCTCGATTGCCGCGAATACTCTTGTTCGCCATACATAAGAGTCACGGTCACATCGGCTTCCGAATCCTTGGAAGCAAAATTGATCGTATGTATCTTTAGTCTGGCGGCTGCAGTCGCGTTGACCGGAGATGCGGCAGATGCAAACTGGGCAGGTTGGACGACAGGATGGTGAATTGGTTCTTCTTTTGTCGATGACTTGGCCAATATGCAGTTTTTGGATGCTCGCGTAACAAGGTCGTCGAGAGTGGCGGCGTAGTGTATGTCCCGGCGCTCGTTGGTGCGCCTTCCGCCGAAAATGCCATAGCTGCCCGACACGCTGATTGGCACGTCGGGTATGGATATTTGAGAAATGCCCTGCTTAATCGCCTCAGCCAGCGAAACGGCATCGTCGGCATCGCGGAGACTGCAAATCGCGAACTCATCCCCGCCATAGCGACATGCAAAACTCCGGTCGCTGTCTATATTGCTTTTTATGACGGATGCGACTTCTTTTAGGACTGTGTCGCCGACAACGTGGCCGTGCTGTTTGTTAAATACGCCATATTTGTTGAGATCAAAAAAGATGACGCTGATTTCCTGTCCGCGCTTTAGAGCCGTTATTGCCCACTCGCGGAACTGGTCAGACCAAGGCAGACCCGTCAAAGGATCGTAACTCTTGCCGAGTTCAGGCAAAATGTCGACATGGGAGATTATGCCTTTGAGCTGCTTGCCGTCTAAAACCATCAGGCAGCCCGCGACGACCTCACTCATCAGCTCGGCTGCATCTGAAATGCTCGTCTCTGCGGTGACCGATAGGTAATCCCGGGTCATTACGTCAGCGATGGATGCGTCGACGGGCTGGGCGAGTACGTCGTGATATGTGACGATACCCGCCACCTCGTTGTTGCCTTCAACAACTGGCAGCGCGCCGATATTGTGCCCTTTCATAAGTATGACGGCTGTCTTGACACGCGCGGAAGGACTAACCCACACGACATCCGACGCCATTATATCGCCAACGGTTTTCATGTAACCCTCAAAGAGTTTAAGCAGCACGGATCGTACCAGACGTGCTGGTACGATTACCTGTTTAAAAAGTGGGGATGCGGAGCGCGGCTTTTTTTGAAAAGCCGAAATCCGTTGGTGAGGCTTCCTGCCAAATCCCGGTCGATACGGAGCCGTTCCATCGGCTCAGCGCAGGTAATTTTAGCTTCAGGCCATGTGTTTGTCAATCAGAACAAAGTATTACAGACTACGCACTACGCACTTGGCTATACGCCACATCTGCGCAATTTGTGCTAAGTATTTTCACCCTGAAACTCTTATAGGGAATGGCTGTTTTCCGTGAAAGCGCCAACAACTTGCGACTGATAGCTGCTATAATAAAATTGCTATGCAAAGTTATGACGTAATAGTCGTCGGAGCGGGACATGCTGGGTGCGAAGCGGCGCTGGCATCGGCCCGAATGGGATTTGACACGCTCCTTTTGACGATCAATATCGAGACAATCGGCCATATGCCCTGCAATTGCAGCATTGGTGGGCCTGCAAAAGGACATTTAGTCCGAGAAATAGATGCGCTCGGCGGTGAGCAGGCGCTGGCAACGGATGCTACGTGCACACACATTCGCATGCTCAACACCGGCAAAGGCCCCGCTGTGCGCGCACTTCGAGCGCAGGTCGATAAGCGGCTTTATGAAAGCTATATGCGGCGCGTCTTGATGAACCAGCCTCACCTTGAAATCAAGCAGGCTATGGTCGAGGGCATAGAATCAGTAGATAATCGTGTCGCGGGAGTGCGCACTCAGACAGGCATGGAATATGGCGCAAAGTGCGTGATAGTGACAACCGGCACGTTTCTTAAAGGTCTTATTCACATAGGCGAGACGCAGTTTGCAGCGGGCAGAGCGGGAGAATTTGCGGCGGAGAAGCTTTCTGACAGCTTGAGGGCGCTTAAATTCACTCTCGGCAGGCTCAAAACCGGCACAACGGCTCGCATTGATAAGCGAAGCATTGATCTATCCAAATGTGAATTGCAGGAATCAGAACCGGTCGGGCCGTTTTCATTTATAGGCGAGTCGATAGATTCTTCAAAATTGCTGCCATGCTGGCTCACATATACTAACGACGCTACCCGCGACGTAATTATTCGCAATCTCAAGCGCTCAGCGATGTACGGCGGTCGTATAGAAGGCGTTGGGCCACGTTATTGCCCATCGATAGAAGACAAAATCGTAAAATTTCCCGATAAGCTCAGGCATCAGGTCTTTTTGGAACAAGAGGGTTGGGACACCGACGAAATATACGTCCAGGGGATGTCCACCAGCTTACCCGAAGAGGTGCAAATAGAGTTTTTGCACACCATCCCCGGCCTCGAAGACGCACGGTTGATCCGTCCCGGATACGCAATTGAATACGATTACGCACCGCCAACCCAGCTCAAGGCATCGCTGGAAACAAAGCTGGTAGGCGGATTGTTCTTTGCCGGTCAAATTAACGGAACATCCGGCTATGAAGAAGCCGCCGCGCAGGGCCTAATGGCGGCAATCAATGCCGGTCAGTTAATAAAAGGCGAAGAGCCAATTGTAGTCAGGCGGGATCAGGGCTATATTGGGGTGCTCATCGACGATCTCGTCACAAAAGGCGTGAACGATCCGTATCGACTATTGACTTCACGAGCGGAGTATCGACTGCTGCTGCGCCATGATAACGCAGATGCGCGGCTGACGCCTATAGGAATGCAGGTCGGACTTGTTGACGACGCGCGATGGTCTCGCTTTGAAGAAAAACAGCAAATGATAAAAACTGAGTGCGACAGACTTTCCAACACATACATAAAACCGTCGGACACAGAAATTGCGCGAAGTTTGGGCATAGAAATAGTTGGCCGCAGTTATAGCCTCGAAGACATACTGCGCAGACCGGACATATCTTACGCCGACATTGCGCAGGCGCTTAATTCTTCGGACTCAGAGAGCTTTTGCGTTCCGTCGGATGTGGCGGAGCGGGTGGAACTGGCAGTAAAATACAGCGGCTATATCGAGCGGCAGGCAATGCAAGTCAAGCAAGCCCGCAGAATTGAAGAAAAGTCTATTCCTCCTACGGTAGATTACCCCACAATACGCGCGCTGTCGCGCGAAGCTGCGGAGAAGCTGGCGCGTGTGCAACCGGCTACGCTGGGGCAGGCGTCACGAGTGCCGGGAGTGACACCGTCGGATGTTGCGATTCTCGCAGTTCATATTGAAGCTATTTCACGGGGTTGAGCATTTTACTAAATGGATACACTTAATTACGGACAAGTAAATAGCGACATAACTAAATACGGCTTGACAGAACAATCAAATACCGGCTCGAAGCTACGCAAACCGCCTTCGGATAAGTTCGAGGACGGTTTGCTTGTCGTTGGAGGACAGTTATGAGTTTTTTGCCGATTGAAATGCTTCGAGACGGCGCTTGCGAGTTGGGAATCCAGCTTGACGATAGTCAGATCGAAAGTCTCGATAAATTCGCCTTACTGATTGTCGAGACAAATCGCTTTCTCAATTTGACCCGCATTACGGAGCCTGTTGAAATAGTGAAATCTCACTACCTCGACTCGTTTACATGCCTTGCAGCGCTCACTATTCCACAAGGCGCACGTATAATCGACATTGGCGCGGGCGCTGGACTGCCGGGAATTCCAATAAAAATCGCACGGCCCGACTTAGACGTCACTTTGCTTGATTCGTCTCGAAAAAAGTTAAAATTCGTCGAGGAAGCAGTCGCACAACTCGGCATTGAAGGCGTTAATTTTGTCCATGCGCGGGCTGAAGAGGCTGGGCGCGATCCAGCGCATAGAGAAGCATATGATGTCGCTCTCGCGCGCGCTCTTGCAGAGATGAAAATACTTGTCGAACTCTGCCTGCCGCTGGTAAAAGTCGGCGGAACGCTCATCGCGCAAAAAAGTGATGGAGCCAAAGACGAGATCAATACCGCGCGGCCGTTTACAGGCCAACTCGGCGGCAAGATTGATAAAATAAAGCGAATTACGGTTCCAGGCACGGACATAACACGGCGGCTTGTAATAATTTCAAAGTCAAAGCCCACCCCTCTCGGCTTCCCGAGAGCATATTCTCAAATTGCAAAAGGCAAATCTCAACGCGAAAGTCAAACAGCCGCAGATTTGACATAATGCAGCGTAGGCTTGACGAATA
>JAEWSK010000140.1 GCA_023398345.1 Armatimonadota bacterium
GGACACCACCGTTACGAAACAGCGCTTGCCTATCGAGACGAACTGCGCAAAACTACGGGCTGCGATTGCAGCGAATGCGAGTTCGACTATGCGATGATGACGCTCATAAATGTCTACGAAAAGGACATGACCGTCTATCCTACCCACAGGGTGCTTGCTAATTTATCAAAAGACGCGCTCGAAGGACTGGACGAATCGCTTAAAGAACACTTCGAGCTTATTGCGTCATCGAAAGAAACCCTCATTGATGACATGGCGCGCGAGGGCGCTATAGGCATGTATCGCCCCGGCAAAGCAGCAATACTCGTGGCCAAACCTGAAATAGAGTCTCTACTTTCAGGCGCAGAGCCGATCAAAAAGCTTGAATTAACAAAGCTGCATAAGCTCATACTCGAAAAGCAACTCGGTATAGATGAAGAAAAACTGCGAAATCAAGCCCATATAATCTATACAAGAGATGCAGGCGAGGCATTTGACTTAGTTGATTCGGGACAGCGTCAAATTGCTTTTTTTGTAAACCACATTCCCGTCAAGGCCGTTTTGGACATAGCCGCCGCCGGAGAAAAAATGCCGCAAAAGGCGACTTACTTCTACCCAAAACTGCTCAGCGGCTTGGCGCTGAGGAGGCTTAGTTAGCTCAATGAAACGATTCAGCACAGGCAATGAGTATATCTCGATCCCCGACATATCCGTAGCAACTGGCGGAGTCGAGAGCGTGGGATTTATGCATAACGATTTCAGGTCTTGCGTTGAAATGCGCGGCACGTCTGATAGTCCGCTGCTTACACCTGTAATCGAAATTAACGGCCAACAACTGTCGACATCGCACATGCAAGGCGAGTTGGCATCTTACTGGATACCTCGTTTCACGTCGCCTACTCCCGAACTCACAGTTGTGTCGACTATATTTGCGCCTCTCGACCGAAAGGGGTTCGTGTGCGCAATCGAGATGGAAAATTTATCAAGCGAGAGCCTTAAGATTCGCGCTGGCTGGCGAGGCTGCTGGCAATCCAGCCATATTGCGGCGGGGCTTTCGAGACAGATTTGCGGGACGAAACATGCAAATATAAGCTCCCGCGCTCCTGGAGCCGCCGTAGTTGAATTTCGAGGCAACACGCCGCTGTTTGCAATGGCATTTCTATCAGAGGAAATCGCCGCGTCGCAAATATGCAATAGCGAAGGCGCTGCCTTGACAGAGCAGACACCAGATGGAATTAATGCACCGGCCGGTTCCCATCTTTCTTACGAACTCATTGAAGAAATTACTATCGCCCCATCCGAAAAGCGCTCACTGGCTATATATATAGGCGTAGGCTTGGAGGAACTCAGCGCGGTGGCATCTGCAGTTGAGATGCGTTGCCAAGGTTGGAAGCGCCTGCTTTCCAGATTGACCACATGGCTCGACAAACACACAATTGAGACAGACGACGAGCACCTCAAGCGCTTGACGAACGTAAACTCGTTTTACAATTACTTTTACGCGCAGGCGATGACTCTCGACAGCGAAGGGCTGGTGCTGACATCCGCGCGAAGCCTTGAAAGCGATCTATGTGGGATATACAGAGACCGTGACGCGATGAGATGGAGTCTGCCCGCAGTCATGCAGATCAGTTGGGCGCAGGCGCGCAAGATGTTGATATATGCATTTACTACGCAACTGCCCAACGTCGGAGCTAGGTCTCGCTTTATTGACGGCATAGGCTTAGAGCCGGGTTTAGTGCTGGATCAACTTTGCGCTCCCGTGCGCGCGCTGCAAATGTATCTCGAAACAACAGGCGATATGTCCATACTTTTCGACAGGCGTGTACAGACGGGCATCAATACCGTCAAGGACATAATAATGGTGCAGCGCAATCCGCGCGCAGTCATATTCGAGACTCTGCTCGCGCCATCGGGAAAAGTGGCAAAATACCCATATATGTGCTTCCAGAATGTGCTCGCATGGCGTATTTTGCTCGATTTAGCCGCGCTTTATGACAGAATTAAAGATATTGATCGCGTTGAAGAAGCAGGAGCGATTGCAAACAAACTCCGCGCCGCAATACAGAAAAATTTCATCGTGAGCGGACCGTTTGGCGATATGTTTGCTCGAAGCGTCGATCTTGAAGGCAATTTCGATTTGGGCGATGACCCTGATGGGAGCCTCGCGCTTTTGACATATTTCGGTTTTTGCTCACCGGACGATATTGTATATCGCAACACTCTCGCCTGGATTGATTCCGAACACAACATTGATCGGGAGTCTGCTCGCGAAAAACACAAACTTTCGATACCCGATTTGGTAAACGAGCTGTTGTGCAGTCACAGCCCGGAGGCGCTTGATTTTCTGCGCCGGGCGGAACTTGACGACGGCGTCGCATGTGACTGGGTGGAAATAAACAAAGGTACAGCGGTGTCGGGCTTTGCCAATGCCGCATGTGCGGGCTTCTTGGCGTTTGGGCTGCGACAAGCTCTCAATGCTGAACTGCCCGAGGCGGCTACCGTGCAGAGACAGCGCCGTCCGACTGGAACCCTATATCAGCCTCCTCCCGAAATGGATAGAGGCAGCAAGAAAGCTAGAGTTTAATTAACGTAAAGCTTTTCTGCTTCATCGATATTGGTAAAATTCAGTGGTTGCGCAATAGCATGTCAGCTTGATTTTGAAACTCAGTTTAATGAGTCGCCATGGGCCAACCGCTCGCGTGCCTCAAGGTTCTCAGTGTCGATTTCGAGAGCGCGGCGGTAAAACGAGTCGGCTTCATCCTTTAGCCCCATCATTTCGCATGCGACTCCCGCGTTTATGACTGCGCCCACGTAATTCGGGTTGATTTTCAATGCAGCCTGAAACTGTGCAAGTGCATTTTCATTTTCTTTGCAGCTCATAAGAGCAAGTCCAAGCCAATTGTGAATGTCCGGATAAGTTGAATTGAGGCTAAGGGCCTGGTCGAATGCCTCGACAGCGCCTTTGTAATCGCCCGATCTGTATCGTCTTTTGCCTACATCAAAGTGAAAACTGATGTCGTCTACATTCGTTAGCGAGAGCTCTGAAAATAGTGCCAGCGCTTTACGGTGATCGCCCTTTACATGCGCAGATATTGCATTTTGGTATATGTCTGTCGAATACCTACGTTCGACCTCTGCTGCGCGGGTTATGTGCGCTGCGCCGGCGGCATACTCGCCAATTTGATATGAGAAAATACCCAAAGTGAGCATTGCCTTGGCATAGCTTGGATTTAATTGAATGGCAACCTCAAGCTCTGTCATTGCCTCGCGGATTGCGCCTGATTCGGCTATGATGTTGGCCAGTTGATAATGCAAGTCTGGGAATTTGGAATTTCGGGATATGGCAGCGCGAAGATGTTCTTCGGCGTGCTCACGCGAGCCGCGCTTTATGCTCTCTTCGGCCAGCCGCGCATGCACTTCGCCGGCATAGAATGCGGCCAATTTGGCTTCGGGACTATCCGGCTTTGCGCCTGCCAACACTGCCTCGAACTCAGCCAGCGCATCAATCAGCAGTCCCTGGTCATAAAACTCCAGACCTTTGGCGTATCTCTTGCTCAACTCCGCGGTTCCAATCATACCTACGCACAACTCCAATCTCAATCGATCCCGCTGCAAAAGCAAAGGAGCAAAACACAGCGCCCTACTCCTTATTTCTTGTAGCGGCGGGCCGGCCAACGCAGTAGTAATCAAAGCCAAGCCGACTCATCCGTTCGGGATCGTAGATATTACGTCCATCAAATATTATCGGTTGCGCTACCAATTTACTCACCCTAACAAGGTCAAGGAACTTAAACTCATTCCATTCAGTTGCAATTATGACCGCATCTGCGCCCTCGACGGCATCGTAAGCACTCTCGGCGTAGTCGATTTGAGGAAAGATTTTGCTGGTGTTGGGCATCGCGATGGGATCGTATGCCCTGACCTTTGCATCTCCGGCAAGTAGACTTGCTATGATTTCAAGTGACTTTGCATCGCGCAAGTCATCTGTGTTGGGCTTAAACGCAAGCCCGAGCACGGCAACATTCTTATCTTTGAGCCCGCCCAAAACACGCCCCACTCTGTCTGCAAAGCGTTTTGGCTGGTTATCGTTAATGTCTATGACAGACGATAGCAACTTAAAGTCATATCCGAGTTTTTCAGCGGTTGTAACGAGACACGAAGTATCTTTACCAAAGCACGATCCGCCATAGCCGAGTCCGGCGTTGAGAAACTCGCTGCCGATTCGCCTATCCAAGCCCATGCCCTTGGCAACCTGCGCGACATCTGCATTGGCAAGCTCGCAGATATTGCCGATAGCATTGATGAACGATATTTTTGTCGCCAGAAATGCGTTCGAAGCATATTTAATCATTTCAGCAGAGTATACATCGGTAATAATCATCGGTCGCTCAAGCGGCGCATAGAGTTCGAGAATGCGCATAGCCACGTTCTTGCTCGGCGCGCCAATTACAATGCGATCCGGGCACAGCGTATCGTTTATGGCATTGCCTTCGCGCAAAAACTCCGGGTTGGACACGACATCGAACTTCACATTGGGATTGATCTTATTTACTTCGATAATCTCACGAACAACGTCGCCCGTGCCGACCGGCACGGTGCTCTTATTTACGATGACTTTGTAGCTATCGAGGTTTTGAGCAATAGTTTTTGCAACGCTCTTAACGGCACTTAAATCGGCATAGCCGTCACTGCCGGGAGGAGTGCCAACGGCGATAAAAACCACCTCGCTGTCCTTAATCACCCGATCTAAATCGGACGAAAACAACAGTCTTTGGTCTTCAGCGTTGCGCTTGACCATCTCTTCGAGGCCCGGCTCATAAATAGGCATTTCGCCTCTTTTGAGCATATCGATCTTGGAGGTGTCTTTATCGCAGCAGACCACATTGTTGCCGAGATCAGCAAACACCGTTCCAGTAACCAGCCCAACATAGCCTGTGCCGATAACGCAGAGATTCATCCATTAAGCTCCTGTTCGCGGTTCGAGGCGCGTAGTTCGATTGTCGAACT
>JAEWSK010000172.1 GCA_023398345.1 Armatimonadota bacterium
GAGATATGGTAGCGCAATTCGTAGCTGATGCCTAAAACATCAAAATCGAAATCTTCAAAACATGCATTCGATGCGGCGTGGGTTCTGGTTGCCGCGACGGTAATAGCAGTCGCGGCAACCAGTTGCGCCGTATTTTTGTAAAAAAATGATATGGCCTGTTAAGCTCGCATGTATATATCCACATCCAGGAAACACAATTTCATTGTGGCAAGTGATAGCTAGCGGCATATTGCTTTTGCGATAACTTTGATTGCGCTATTTCGCGCGCGGCGTCAGCCGTATTTTGCATTCGGGTGGCTGTGGTATATTATCAAGCTTGTGCCAGTAGTCGGCGATCAACTAATGGCAAGATCGCGATATTAAGCTGATGCTACACAAAGCCGAGGCGATGGCACGCTAAAAAAAGCAGGAGGCAGCCTGAAGTGTTTGCAAACAAGAAGGTAGTTGTTGTGATGCCGGCATATAATGCAGCACAGACGCTTCGCCGGACATACGATGAAGTGATGGATCAGGGAATAGTCGATCTTGTAATTGTCGTCGATGATGCCAGTCGGGATGAGACGTTCGCCATCGCCGAAACGCTACAACATGCTATAGCATATCGCCACCCCCAAAATATGGGATATGGCGCAAACCAAAAGACTTGTTATAAGCTGGCGCTCGATCAAGGCGCGGATATTGTGGTGATGGTCCATCCCGATTACCAATATACGCCGCAGCTGCTGCCTGCGATGGTAAGTTTAGTGGCTAATGGGCTCTATGAGTGTGTGTTGGGATCGAGAATTCTTGGAGGGCGGGCAATGGCCGAGGGAATGCCTGCCTGGAAATACATATCGAACCGATTTCTCACCCTGGCTGAAAATGTGCTCTTGGGCGCAAAGATATCGGAATATCACACCGGATACCGCGCATTTTCACGACGGATACTTGAAAAACTGCCGCTCGACGACAACTCGGACGACTTTGTATTCGACAATCAAATGCTCGCGCAGACCATATGGCATGGGTTCACAATAGGCGAGATAAGTTGTCCGGCAAAATACTTCGACGATGCAAGCTCCATCAATTTTGGCAGAAGTGTAAAATACGGCTTCGGCTGCCTTGGGACAGCATTGAGCTTTCGGCTTGCGCAAATGGGACTGCTGCGCACAAAGCTTTTTTCTCAGGTGAGAAAATGATAAAAGCAAACTTATTTACTGAGACGACAACCACACATGATGTGGACATAAATGACTGGCGCGAGCTTACGCAAGGCGGCTGCAGGCTGCTTTGGGTAGATGTGCAATCCGTCACAAGTGACGATATGAACAAGCTGGCGCAGTGCTTCGATCTGCATGCAATTGCTGTAAAAGCGTGCTTGGACGGCTATAGAAGACCACATCTATATGAGTTCGACAAACACTTCTATGTCAACATGACTACACTGAACCAGCCGCGCGCAAATCATGATATACGACCACATGAGTTGCATGTTTTTGTCGGCGGCAATTTCATAATTACAGTTACAAAAGAAAGCAATTGCGAGGCTGTAAATCAAGCTCAAAACGAGTATGTAATCTCGCCGGGACTATGTGCGCGCGGCCCGATGCATGCCGTCTATCTGCTCGCCGAAAATCTTGTAGATACTTATTATCCCATCGTAAACAAGCTCGATGACAGCGCAGACAAACTTGAAAGCGAACTTTTGGAAAAGACCGATAAGGCACTGCTAAAACAAAACCTTGACCTCAAGCACGAAGTGTTCGAGCTGCGCAGGGTTCTCGGCCCGCAGAGAGATATTCTCAACGAACTCTCACGACGCGATTTTTCTTTCATCGAAGGCGAAGCCAATGTCTATTTGCAGGATGTAAACAATCGAATGATTCGCGTGTTCGATATGCTCGACACAATCAGGGAAGTATTGACGAGCAACTTCGACATATACCTTGCATCGGTCTCCAACCGCCTAAATGATATTATGAAAGTGCTTACGATACTGGCGGTGATAATCGGCGTATTTTCTTTTGTAACGGGCTTTTTCGGCATGAACGTCTTCAGAGATGATCTGAAAATGCCTTTTAGAGATGTTATCGTATGGAGTTCGGCAATAGGCATGGTGGTCACGGCGGCACTGCTTTATATGTTTAGAAAAACCGGCTGGCTTTAATCGAAGTGGGTAATGTCAGCTAACATGAGGGATTTATAATATGGACAAACAAGATTTGCTTAAAATAGCTCAAGCAGCGTGTGAAGCAGCGGTTTCGAGCGGCGCAAAGTTCGCTGACGTAAGCGCCGGATTCGGCAGAAGCATCGGAGTGGAACTGGAATCCAGCGCAATCAAAACCTGCAATTCGCGAAATGGCGGCGGCCTATCCGTGCGTGCGATATATAATGGCGGAACCGGCTGGTCAAGCACCGACAAAGCCACGCTCGAAGCAGCAATTGAAGCTGGCAAAAATGCTGCAAAACTTGCAAAACTTGCGGAGCCAGACCCCGACTTTGTTTCGCTGCCGAGTCCGGTTGAAAGCTATCCCAATATCGAGGGGCTGTTCGACCCGAAAATCGGCAATATTGATATAAAGACACTCATCGGATGTGCCTTAAAAAATATCGACGGAGCACACTCAGTGTGCCCTGACTCAATTGTGCAAGGTGGTCTATCGGCGTGGAATGGCTCACGCGCACTTGCAAACTCACTGGGCATATCGCTTGCGTCCGATGGCTCGTCAATAAGCGGATATATAATGGCAATCGTTCGACGCGGAGACGATGTGGGCAGTTTCTATGATTTCGACCAAGCACGGGTGCTCGATGACTTCGACGCCTCGGCCATCGGCGTCAGCGCGGCAAAAGAGGCAATGAAATTCCTGGGCGCACGCAAGAATGAGACAAAGAGAATGCCTGTAATATTGGGGCCGCTGGCTTCAGGGTCAATTTTTAACGGCATAGTCGGCAATGCCGATGCAGAAGGAATTCAGCGCCGACGGTCGTTTATGCTAGGTAAACTGGGCAAAAAGATCGGATCGGACGTCCTCACCATCAAAGATGAGCCTCACATACCTCGTGGGATGTCCTCGCGCCCATGGGACGAAGAAGGTTTCCCGACAAAACCACTTGTGGTCTTGGAAAAAGGGGTGCTGAAATCATATCTTTACGGCTCGTATACGGCCGGCAAAGCGGGCGCACAAAATACCGGTCACGGCACACGCGGCGGCAGGGCATCATCGTCCAATGTCATTCCAACGCTTGGAACGATGACAAGCGCTGATATTATAAGCAGCACAAAAGAAGGGCTGTACATAAATATGGGCGGCATTCGTCCTAACAACGTCACCGGCGATGTGTCGGTTTCGGTCGATTTTGGCTTTAAAATTGAAAACGGCGAGCTTGCCTACCCCGTAATGAACGCAATGATTGGCGGCAACTTTTTAGACATGCTGGCTAATGTGGACGCAATCTCAAGCGATTACAGAGCCGAGCCGGGCCAGATAATGCCTACGATACGAATTCTCGACTGCCTGGTAGCGGGTGGAAAGTAGCCAGACCCTTCGCCGCAAATACGCAGGACAAATTTGTATATGTAACATACGCGCACGCCAACCAATTTTGTTGACAGCCCATCGGTAAAGACGGATAATACTATCTGGAGAGGCGGAACGCCCCGTTTTTTTGCGATCTGTCCCTCGGACTTCTGGAGACACACCATGCCTATACCCGTTGTAAACCCGAAAGCACAAAATCTGACGCTAAAGCAAGAGCTGTCGGCGGCGGTGCAGTCTGTTTTAGATTCGGGAGCATTCGTGCTCGGACCGAACATGGCGGCACTTGAGCCCGAAGTTGCACAGGTCTGCGAGGCAAAATATGGCGTCGCGGTCAATTCCGGCACAGACGCGCTAATCATAGCACTGGCGGCCTGTGGAGTTGGACCCGGTGACGAGGTCATCACTACGCCGTTTACGTTTGTTGCAACCACCGAAGCCATAATGGTAGTGGGCGCAAAGCCAGTGTATGCCGATATCGATCCTACCGACTTCACTTTAAACCCGGATGAAGTCGAAAGCAAGATTACTTCAAAGACGCGCGCTATACTTCCCGTCCACCTATACGGCCAGTGTGCCGATGCGGCAAAATTCAATGAAATAGCGAAAAAGCACGGTCTGAAAGTAATTTATGACGGCGCGCAGGCAATCGGTTCGCGTCACAACGACAGCGGCATAGGCGCATATGGGGATGCCTCCACACTCAGTTTTTATCCGACAAAAAATCTCGGAGCATGCGGCGACGGTGGGATGGTGCTAACCAGCAGCGATGATATCTACAAACTCGCCAAATCGCTGCGATTTCATGGGCAGGGCGACATAGGCCACGACTCTACTTACACCTACGAGCATGTCGGCTACTGCACACGGCTCGATGAGTTCCAGGCAGCGGTTTTGCGTGTCAAGCTCGGCCATATAGGAAAATGGAATGAGGCCAGAAGATCCATTGCAGAGCGCTACATAAAAGCATTCGGCGATCTTCCGATCGAACTGCCTGTGCCAAAGGCCGGTAACGTTCACATATATCACCAGTTCACGGTCAGATCCGCCAAGCGCAACGAGCTTGCTGCAAAGCTCGCAGCAAAAGGTATTGGCTCGAAGGTCTTTTATCCGAGCCCACTCCACTTGGAATACGCCTATCAGTCACTCGGTTATAAGCCAGGCGATTTCCCTGAGTCAGAGAGGGCCGCACGCGAAGTGCTCAGTCTGCCTATGTTCCCGGAACTATCCGACGAAGATGTGGAAAAAGTAATTGCCGCCGTGCGCGAAGCAGCACTGGAACTAAATGACTAGGATCGACCGTAAGTAAGTCGAGAGGTGTTGGATGAAAGCAATGATACTGGCCGCCGGGGTTGGTTCCCGGCTTGATCCATTGACTCGCAATCTGCCGAAGCCACTTGTGCCTGTGGTGAACAAACCTGTCATGGAGCACATCGTGGAGATGCTTGCGCGCAATGGGTTTAAAGACATCATGGTGAACCTCCACTATCTTGGCGACCGCATCAAAGAATATTTCGGCGACGGCAGCAAGTGGGGAGTCAAGATCAGCTACTCTCCCGAAGAACAACTTTGGGGCGATGCCGGGAGCGTAAAACGCTGCCAGAATTTCTTTGACGAAGATACATTCATCGTAGTCGGCGGGGATGACCTCGCAGACATGGACCTAAAAAAGCTCGTCCGCTTTCATAAGGACAAAAAGGCGCTCGCAACAATCGCTCTGTCGCTAGTCGATGACCCATCCGAATACGGAATTGCGCTGCTAAACGACCGCGGCCGCATTACGCGATTTCTTGAAAAACCAAAAGGTGAAGTAGTGTTTTCCAATTCGGCAAACACCGGCGTCTACGTCTTTGACCGCCAAATTTTAGAACTAATTCCAAAAAATACGCCATACGGCTTCGGAAACAACCTCTTTCCCATGCTTCTCGAACAAAAAGCCCGGTTCTTCGGCTATCTCACGTCGAGCTATTGGAAAGACGTCGGCAGCCTCAAGCAATATCAAGAAGCGCACCGAGATGCAATGAACGGTCGCGCAGACTGCACTATGCCTGTGGACGAAGCGCGGAAATATGTCTGGATAGGTGCAAACGTTGAGATTGACCCTAGCGCCGAAATCGGTTATCCTGTAGTGATTGGCAATAACTGCAGGATAGAGAAGGACGCAAAACTCCTTGAGTATTCCGTTCTTGGAGACAATTGCGTGCTCGAAAAAGGGGCCGTCGTCAAGCAGAGCGTGCTGTGGGAAGGCGCATGCGTGATGTGGGGCACGGTGCTCGAACGGTGTGTAGTCGGCGATCATTGCAGCGTAAAATCCAGCGCGGCCGTCTTTGACGGCGTGATCGTTGACCCGATTCGCCGGAACGGCGATGGGAAAGCCAACAAGAAATAGCAAGCAGGAAATAGTCCGAAAAGCCGGGGCCGCGCATTACTTGTTTTTACGCCTCATCTTCGTTTTCCTTAATGCTTTTTTGCGCTTTCGCGATTGATCTCTCTTCCAATTCCTGCTTCATTTTAAAACGATCACGCTCTGGAGGCGCAAATGAACTACGACGTCAAAGACATCGGTCTTGCCGCAAAAGGCAAACTCCGCATCGAATACGCCGCGCAGGAAATGCCTGTGCTGCGACTCATCCGCGAGAGATTTGAGAAAGAAAAGCCGCTTAAAGGCGTGAACCTTGCGGCGTGCTTGCACGTAACCACCGAAACTGCAAATCTCGCAATCACCCTCAAGGCCGGGGGCGCGAACGTGTATCTATGTGCATCCAACCCGCTTTCAACACAGGACGATGCAGCAGCGGCACTGGTTGACTACGGCATATCCACTTTCGCCATCAAAGGCGAGGACAATGACACTTATTACAAGCACATCAATGCCGTGCTCGACTCCAAGCCGCAGATCACAATGGATGACGGCGCAGACACAGTCGGCGTCATTCACTCCGAACGCCGTGACCTCATCGAGGGCATAGTCGGCGGAACCGAAGAGACAACCACCGGCGTCATTCGCCTCCGTGCAATGGAAAAAGACAATGTGTTGGCTTATCCGATCGTTGCTGTAAACGATGCAAATACAAAGCACATGTTTGATAACAGATACGGCACAGGCCAGAGCACCATCGATGGCATAATTCGCGCAACGAATATACTGCTGGCGGGCAAGACGTTTGTTGTGGCGGGCTACGGCTACTGCGGCAAAGGTTTGGCAATGCGCGCTAGGGGTCTGGGCGCGAAGGTGATCGTAACTGAAATCGACCCGCTGATGGCTCTTGAAGCCGTTATGGACGGCTATCAAGTTATGCCGATGGCCGAAGCCGCAAAAATCGGCGATATTTTCTGCACTGTAACCGGCGACATCCATGTAATTCGCGAAGAGCACTGGATGGTTATGAAAGACGGCGCTATAGTCTCAAATTCAGGGCACTTCAATGTCGAACTTGACATACCCGCGCTGGAAAAGATCGCAAAGAGCCGAAGGACAATCCGCGACTTTAACGAGGAGTTCACGCTGCCCAGCGGCAATCGCATCTATTTGCTTGGCGAGGGCAGACTCATCAACCTCGCAGCCGCAGAAGGCCACCCGGCGAGCGTTATGGATATGAGCTTTGCAAACCAGGCACTTTGTGCTGAGTATATGCTCAAAAACCACGCGAGCCTTGAAAAGAAAGTCTACGCCGTGCCCAAAGACATCGACGCCGAAATCGCCCGACTGAAGTTAATTGCAATGGGCGTTTCGCTCGACACACTCACCGACGAGCAGGTAAAATACCTGGCGAGTTGGGAATCAGGCACGTAGAAAGTTACAAGTTAAAGAGCTGCAATTAAGTTGGTCCGGGACATCTTGCCCCGGACCAATCTTTGATGGCATGTCGGCCGTTATTTGCAATTGCAATGGCGGATAAACTTTTTGGGATGAAGTACGATAGATGGATGAAACGCCGTTTATAAAGATATTGGGCGTCAAGGTTCATCGGATCGATATGGCGACGACGCTTGATTTGATCCGTAAATTTGTCGCAAGCGCAAAGCCGCATATTATCGTCACAGCCGATGCTTCGGGAATTGCGCGCGCCCAAAACGACAGTGAATTCCGCGACCTGATCGACAAAGCCGACTTGGTTACGCCGGACAGCGCAGGAGTACTTTGGGGTGCTGCAAAATTGGGCACGCCTTTAATTGAACGTGTGAGCGGAGTCGACATTGCGCGAGAAATGTGCCGAATTGCCGCAGAGGACGGATTTTCTATATATTTCCTCGGCGCGGCTCCCGGTGTGGCGGAGCTTGCAGCGGAAAATCTAGCGGCTCAACACCCCGGATTGAAAATTGCAGGTACGCACGACGGCTACTTTGACACCTCGCGCGACGCAGAAATTGCAAAGATCGTCAATGACTCAGGGGCAAAGGCTCTATTGGTTGCAATGGGAATTCCTCGCCAAGAAAAGTTCATCCGTGATAACATGGATGAGCTGGGCGTATGTGTCGCGATGGGCGTTGGCGGTTCGTTTGACGTATTTTCAGGCAAGGTCAAACGCGCGCCGGAATGGTTTCAGCGCCACAGCCTCGAATGGCTGTATCGCCTTGCGATGGATCCAAAAAATAAGTTATCGAAAGTCTGGTCACTGCGCAAATTCGTAGCACTAATTTTAATTGCGAAAGCGCGAAAGAGCTAATCCCCATCATTTTGACTTTGAAAAAGTTGCAGTGCATTGTCATAAAAAAAACGCGCCAATGCAAATGCATTTTAGCTTACTTTGCCGGCAAAAAACGAAAGGAAGTTCATATGTCCGAAGGTCATGTTCTTATAGTTGGAAGCGTCGCACTGGATTCTGTCAAAACACCATCAGGCACAGCCGAGCGCGCGCTGGGCGGCGCTGCAACGTATTCATCGGTTGCGGCTAGCTTCTTTTCGCCTGTAAAAATTGTCGGCGTTGTTGGAGAGGATTTCCCAACCGAGCACATCGCATTTTTAGAATCGCGCGGAATCGACACCGAGGGACTACAAGTTGTGCCGGGCGGAAAGACATTCCACTGGGCAGGCACATATGAAGGCGACATGAACCAGGCCAACACGTTGGCAACAGAGCTTAACGTATTTCAGGACTTTAGACCGGAACTGCCTGAGTCATATACATCCTCCGAGTTTGTGTTTCTTGCAAACATCGACCCGGAGTTGCAGCTTAAAGTCCTTGACCAGCTTCCGAACGCAAAACTCACAGCTATGGACACAATGAACTTCTGGATCAGCGGCAAGCCCGATGCGCTGCGCGAAGTTATGAGCCGAGTAGACGTTGTGTTTATTAACGACGCCGAACTGCGACAGCTCACCGGCACAGTCAACCTCACAAAAGCCTCTGCTCAAGTTCACGAACTCGGCCCAAAGTATGTAATTGTAAAAAAAGGCGAGCACGGCGCAGTGATGTATTGCGATCAGAGCACTTGCTTTTCGGCAGCATCCTATCCACTCGACGAAGTCATTGACCCGACCGGCGCAGGCGACAGCTTTGCCGGCGGATTTATGGGCTATATTGCAACAACACCCGCGCTTACCCCCGACAATTTGCGCAAGGCAGTTGTCTACGGCAGCACTCTCGCCAGCTTCAATGTGCAGGACTTCAGCCTAAATCGATTTAAGCGCCTAACAAAACCAGAAATCGCAGACCGTTATGAAGAATTTAAGCGCATCGTTTTCTTTGAGGAAATGGATAGCTAAAAGTGCAAAGTAGAGAGCAAAAAAGCGGGACGCTAATAGCTGCAGCCCGTAGTTTGCGCGACATCTGCTTAGGCATTCTCGATCTCATCTACCCGCCACATTGCGTGGTGTGCAGAAATGCCGACGACGGGTATTTGTGTCAAAAGTGCATCGACAAAATAGCGATTATAGAACCGCCGGTGTGCAATAAATGCGGCAAGCCGTCACAGGAATCTGCGTGTGGCGAGTGTCGTCAGCATGATTACGCTTTTGTATGCGCGCGCAGCGCAGCTATATTTGATGGGCCACTGCGAGATGCGATCCACTCTCTAAAGTATAGAAACAACGAAGTAGTTGCCGACCCGCTCGCGCAAATAATGGCCGATGCGTTTGGCGCCACGAAACTTGCACGAAGCACGGACATTCTCGTGCCCGTCCCAATTCATAGTTCACGAATGCTTCAGCGCGGCTTTAACCAGTCCGAAGTGCTCGCTCGAATCTTAGCCCGCCACATCGACAGACCCGTCGAAGCAAAAGTGCTTCGCAAGAGTCGTAAGACTAAGCATCAAGTGGATTTGCCACACGATGAGCGCAGTATCAACGTGCGCGGGTCATTTGACGTAATCAATGCAGAAAAGATAAGCAACAAGCGAGTGCTTCTTATCGACGACGTTTTCACCACCGGAAGCACGCTTAATGAGGCAGCACGCGTCTTGCTGGACGCAGGCGCAGCCGAAGTGAGAGCATACACGCTTGCTAGAAGCATTTGAAAGTTTTGCAAAGCTCCGTCACAATTGCTCTATAAAACAGGAACGCCCCGCGCAAAATTGCGCGGGGCCGGTGTTTTTTTGGGGTTGCTGTAAAGCTAACCTAACGCCGTCACGTTCTCAGCTTGCGGACCTTTAGGTCCGTCTGCTACCTCGAACTGTACTTGTTGTCCCTCATGCAAAGTCTTCCGACCATCCATATTGATTGCGGAAAAATGCACGAAGAGATCCTTGCCTTCATCAGTGGCGATGAAGCCGTATCCTTTGGCGTCGTTGAACCACTTAACTAAACCATTTGGCAAGAACCCGCCCTCCTTCTCTAATTCAGCCATTATTTGTGCCCGGTCATATCATGCATTACGCATTTTTTAAACACGCTAATACGCTACACGCCGGACTGTAACACTCACTTCTCCAATTGCCGAAGCAATTCCTCCATTTTCTTATGCATTCTATCAATCTCTGTATCCATGTCTTCTTGCATTCGCTGCATTTTTTCAAGCAAACCCAGTATTACCTCTACTCCGGCCAAATTTACGCCCATGTCTTGAGTAAGGCGCTGGATCTGACGGAGGCGCTCCAGATCGTTTTCGGAGTACATGCGATTCTTTGCGCCGATTCTGGCGGGTCTCACAAGCCCCAGGCGCTCGTACATTCGCAGCGTCTGGGGATGGAGGTCACATAACCTGGCCGCCACACTTATCATATACAAAGGTTCGTCTTCTCTAGTTTGCCTCATAGCACCGGCCTCGCTTTCATCGCGCTAGACGGCCTTGCCTTCGCGGAGCCCCTTTACTTGTTGAAGCAAGTCCCGCTCCTTGTCTGTCATCGCGTCGGGTATTGTCACACGCACTTTAGCGTATAAATTTCCACGGCCCTCGCCCTTGAGCTTTGGCATTCCCTGACCCGGCAGCCTAAACACTCGACCACCTGATGTGGCTTGGGGCACTTTCATAGTTACCCTGCCGGTCATCGTCGGAACCTGCACTTCGCCTCCCAGCGCAGCAGTCAAATAGTCCACCGCAACGTCCACGTTGAGATCATCGTCGCGACGATCATAGACCGGATGGGGGCGAACTTTTATTTTAATTAGCAAATCGCCTCGCCCGGCGGGGCCATCCTCTCCCTGGCGAGCAAGCCGTATCTTTTGGCCGTCCCTGACACCCTTCGGGATCGTAACTTCCAGCTTGCGACCGTTAAGAGAAAATGACTTTTTGCTGCCGTGAAAGGCATCGTCGAGCGATACTTCCATCTCAGCTTCTATATTATTGCCCTTGGCAGGTGGATGATGTCTGTGTCCTGACGGGCCACCTCTGGCTTGTTGGCCAAAAAGCATCTCGAAGAAATCGCTGAAGCCCTCAGACCCGCCGCCAAAGCCCATATCGCCTTGTCCCGAAGCGCCGCCGTAGTCGAACGTAAACGAGTCCCACATCGGCCCAGTCTGCGCTCCGGCTCCGGGCTGTTGGCCCACCTGTTCCCAATACTGTCCGAACTGGTCGTATTTCGCGCGCTTTTCCTTATCGGAAAGCACCTCGTAAGCTTCGCTTACCTCCTTGAACTTCTCCTCGGAGGACTTATCGCCGGGGTTTACGTCAGGATGGTATTTACGCGCTAGCTTGCGATACGCGCTCTTTATGTCTTTTTCCTGCGCGTTGCGCTCGACACCCAGTATTTTGTAATAATCTTTGTAATTACGGGCCATGCAAAGCTGTCAATCCATAAACTGCCTGTAAATAGGCAAAAGCACAGCCGTCGGCACACAGACGACGGCTGTGCTGAAGATTACTATTCCGCCTTAAACTCGGCGTCGATTACACCCTCGTCCTCGGGCTTTGACTCAGACTCGGCTGGTTGCTCCGAAGTCTCGGGCTGACCACCCTGCTGCTGCGACGCCTGTTCGTACAAAAGCTGCGAGAGCTTATAGCTGGACTGCTGCAGCGCCTCGGCGGCAGTGTTTATGCGAGTTGCATCGTTGGATTCCAATGCCGACCGCAGTTCGGATATTGCGCCCTCAACTTCGAGCTTATCAGCCGAAGGGACTTTGTCTCCCAAGTCTTTGAGCATCTTATCGGTCTGATAAAGCAGTTGCTCGGCGCGATTTTTTGCCTCTGCGGACTCGCGCAGTTTCTTGTCCTCATCGGAATGCGCTTCCGCAGTCTTCATCATGCGGTCGATCTCTTCGCTAGAGAGCCTAGTCGAGCCGCTGATTGTGATGGACTGCTGCGTGCCTGTCGCAAGATCCTTGGCAGCGACGTTAACTATGCCGTTTGCGTCGATGTCGAATGTGACTTCAATCTGCGGCACGCCGCGCGGCGCGGGCGGAATTCCGGCTAGATGGAATCTGCCGAGGCTATGATTATACTGCGCCATCTCGCGCTCGCCCTGCAGAACATGAATCTCAACTTCAGTCTGTCCGTCCGCGGCAGTTGTATATGTCTTTGACTTGCGGGTCGGAATGGTCGTGTTGCGCTCGATTAGCTTGTCGGTGATGCCGCCGAGAGTCTCAACGCCGAGAGTTAGCGGAGTGACATCCAGCAAAACAACATCCTTGACTTCTCCGCCAAGAACGCCCGCCTGAATTGCCGCGCCTACCGCGACGACTTCGTCCGGGTTTACGCTTCGGTTCGGCTCCTTGCCACCTGCGAGGCTCTTTACGAGCTCAAACACCATCGGCATACGGGTCGAACCGCCGACTAAAACAATCTCATCGATTTCCTTTTCGGATATTTTTGCGTCTTCCATCGCGCGCTTGAATGGCTGAATGCAGCGATCCAGCAAATCGCGGGTCAATTCTTCAAACTTGGCGCGCGTAACAGTCATATCAAGATGCTTCGGCCCAGAGGCATCAGCAGTTATGTAAGGCAAACTCACGCTCGTCTGCACCATCGCGGAAAGCTCGACTTTCGCCTTCTCTGCGGCCTCTCGCACACGCTGGAGAGCCTGGCGGTCGTTGCGCAGGTCAATTCCCTGTGAGGATTTAAATTCATCGCATATATAATCAACTAGCCGCTGATCCCAGTCATCGCCGCCGAGATGCGTATCGCCGGATGTGGATTTGACTTCAAAAACGCCCTCGCCCACTTCGAGCACTGAGACGTCAAACGTCCCACCGCCGAGGTCCCACACAAGAATCGTCTCATTGCCTTTTTTGTCGAGGCCGTACGCAAGCGACGCCGCCGTCGGCTCGTTGATGATTCGCAGCACTTTCATTCCTGCAATTTCGCCGGCGGTTTTTGTTGCGGTGCGCTGGGCATCATTGAAGTATGCAGGGACGGTAATAACCGCCTGATTCACTTCCTCGCCCAAATACGCTTCCGCGTCGGTCTTGAGCTTCTGTAAAACCATCGCCGATATTTCTTCGGGTGTATAATGCTTGCCTTCAATATCGGTCTTGTGATCGGTTCCCATCTCTCTTTTGATTGAAGAGATGGTGTGATCGGGATTGAGAATAGCTTGACGCTTAGCAGTCACGCCTACAAGCCGCTCACCATTTTTTGTGAATGCGACTACAGACGGGGTTGTTCGGTTGCCCTCGGAGTTGGGGATGACTACCGATTCCCCACCTTCCATAACTGCAACCACGCTGTTGGTAGTCCCTAAGTCTATACCTACAGTTTTTGCCAATTGAGTTCACCTCCGCGGGTAATCGATACCCGGCACTTACTGTTTATTAAACAGGTCATTAAGCACAGTTGTTGTTGCATCAAAAGCAACTATAGCCAGTATATCACTTGAGTGCAATGATGTCAAATGCTGTCGCAAAATATTTTCGGTTTTTGCAAATCACATCTATAGACATGAG
>JAEWSK010000282.1 GCA_023398345.1 Armatimonadota bacterium
GAATATCGATTGCCCGGTCTGCCGCACGCCCAATTTGCCCTCGGAGACGTATTGCATCGACTGCGGATTTCTATTGAGCGCGGCCCCCATTGGCGTCAGCGACACACCCGATATTGAGTTTATAGGCAAGCTCGTCACTCCTGACGGCACGCGAGAGTTTTCGCTAAAATCCGGCACAAACACAGTAGGTCGTGAAAACGCAGATATATTGCTTGTTCACAGCACAGTCTCGCGCAGCCATGCAAAAATTGCTGTCGAGGAAGGCCGCGCCTACGTGGAAGATAGCGGCAGCACGAACGGCACGTGCGTTGCTGGCGTTAAGATAGCGCCAGGTGAGAAAACCGAGTTGACCGACGGCTGTGAGATCGTCTTCGGCAGCTTCGCGCTGAAATATCAAGCTCCACCCATTTCTATTGAGCACGGAAATGATGTCTCTTGCCAACAAAAAGACTCTGACGAACCGGCAGTTGAAGATACGCCCGAAGAATCTGTTCAAGAAGTGTCTGTGTCGCATTTCTGTCGATTGGCGTCAAAGGACGGCTCGTGCAGCTTTGATATTCATGATGGCACGAATACCATCGGTCGCCGCGAATCAGACAATGATATTGTTATATCCGATCCGTATTGTTCAGGTCGCCATGCCGATCTGGTGTCTGTCGAGGGCAAGTTTACTATTACCGACGTTGGCAGCACGAACGGTACATTCGTAAACGGCGTAAAACTGGACGCAAACGTGCCCCGCGATCTTAACGAGGGTGATGAGATCACGTTTGGCCGGGCAGTTTTTACAATAACGCAAATAAAAGAATCGTTTTCTTGCGATCCGGAAGGTGGTTCTGATTGACTCAAGACCGCGAAATAACAGCAAAGATCAATACCGACGAGCTTATGAAACAATGGCAAGAGCGTGCTGAACATGCGCGCGGTGTTGTCATTGAATCGCTTTTGGGCGCAAAGACCGATCTCGGCTGTGTGCGTGAGAACAACGAGGACAAATTCGAGTTCTTCCAGCCAGATGACGAGGACATTTTAGCCTCGAAAGGCGCATTTTATGCAGTTGCCGACGGCATGGGCGGACATGCGGCAGGCCAGATCGCAAGTGAAATCGCTCTAAAGACTGCAATCCGCGCATATTATGCCGATTCGTCACCGATGGTTGTGGACTCGCTGCGCGCGGCGGTTCAGCAGGCAAATGGCATTATTTATGATCTCTCGCGAGCGATTGTCGAGCGAAACGGCATGGGAACGACTCTAACGGCGCTGGTCGTAAGAGGAGAGGAAGCGTTTATAGCGCAAGTCGGCGATAGTCGATGCTACCGCCTGCGTGGCAATTGCATCGAGCAGCTCACCGACGATCATTCTTGGGTTAATGAGCAAGTCAAGCGCGGCGCTCTGAGCGCCGAAGAAGCTACAATGTCGCCGTTCAAAAACGTCATAACGCGCTCGATAGGCAATGCGCCGAGTGTGGAAATCGATATGTTCACACACGAACTTGAGGCCGGCGATCAATTTCTGCTTTGTTCGGACGGCTTGTCGAACGAAGTCACCCCCCACGACATGCGCGACGCCATGAAGAGCAGTTCACCGTCTCAAGCCGCATGGGATTTGGTAAATCTGGCAATCGAGCATGGCGGATCAGATAACTGCACAGTGCTGATCCTCAAAGTAACCGACATCTCGCGCAAGGGCAAAAAGAAAGGTCTCTGCTCGCTGCTGGGTAGATGAAGATTCATACATGCTCGCTGTATAGTGCAATGAGGAAGTGATATTGTCTACAGGCTCGACAAACACATTGGGCAAGTATCAGATCATACGGGAAATAGGTCGCTCAAATGACGTTGTCTATGAGGCCCACGACCCCGTAATGGATCGGCGCGTCGCCCTAAAAGAGCTGTGCTTTCCGCCGAACATCCAGGGCGCGCAGCGCCGAGAGCGAATTGAGCGTTTTAGGCGCGAGGCAAAAGCAGCCGCTAGGTTAAATCACCCCAACATAGTCACTGTCTACGAATACGGCGAGGAAAACGACCGATACTACTTCGCGATGGAGCTTATAAACGGTCAGACCCTGCGCGATGTGATTAAGGCGGGTGGGGCGCTTTCACTTAAAGATGCAACTAACTATGCTATCCAACTTTGCTCTGCCCTTGCCGACGCGCATGCAAAAGGCGTTGTTCATCGAGATATTAAACCCGAGAATATTTATGTGCTGCCGGGCGGATTGGTAAAGCTAACCGATTTCGGCATTGCTCGTCTGATGGGCGAGTCTCCGATTACTCAAGACGGCCAGGTATTTGGCACGCCCAGCTATATGTCTCCCGAACAAGTTGCGGGCAAGTCCATTGATGCGCGCTCAGATATTTTTTCCCTTGGCGTAGTGCTGTATGAGATGGTTGCCGGGTCAAAACCGTTTGCAGGCGACAGTATCGTCTCCGTTACATATAACATAATGAACATGGAGCCGTCTGCTCCGCCCGGAGTTCCGCCTTGGCTGGTTGGAATTATCCGCAAGGCAATGGCGAAAGATCCGAGCGCCCGATATAGTTGCGCTGATGAAGTCATTGAGGATTTGCGCGAGGAGAAATGCGCAGGGGTCTTTATGACTCAAACAAATGGCTACGGCGCATCACCATCGCCGTTCGGTGGCGCATCGCAACAACCGCCGGGCGCGTATCAGCCGCCGTCACCTTCTCCATTTGGGCAACCCAGTCAGGGGCCTTTGACTCCTTACGGCACTCCTATGCCTTCACCGAGTGCAGGCGCGCCAGACCCATTTGCGCGGCACATTCCACAGTCACCGACTCCTTCGCCGGTGCCGCCCGCTCTGGTAATGAGTTCGGAGACGCGCAATTTTCTAGGCGTGCTTATGCTGGTGATAGGGTTTGCTGCAATGCTGGTATTTGCAATATGGGCTGTAAATCTAGCGTTCAACAGCTATCGAATAACAGCCAGCAGCGAGCATGCGGCCAGATATTTAGAGCAGGGATCCAAGCTCTATGGTCTGGGCAATGTGGACGGTGCAATTGAGCAGTGGCAGCATGCAATACGCGTGTCGCCTGACTCAAAAGAGGCAAAATCCGCCGAGGACAATATATTCAAAGCTCTCTTAAATCGCACTTACAATACCGCGACCAAGGGCGGCAGCGTATATTCATTGATGAGTGATGCCGATAATCTCATCAAAATGCGGCCCCATGCCCCCGAGGGCCACTACTACGCCGGTCGTGCGCATGAGATGCAAAACAGCATAAAAAACGCCAAAGACGAGTATCAAAAAGCCGTCGATTACGGCGGCAACGACCAATACGCCATCGCTGCGCGCGAACGCATTGCCGCTATCGATACCGCAAGCACGCCACAATCCTCATCAGAGGGCACAAATTCACCGACTCCGTCACCTGCATCGCCACAGGACAACTCCGGCATACCATACGATCCCGCACATTAGCGAACTAAGCCCAGGGCGCATGTCAAATATTCAATTCGATTACGCAAATGCGTTGCATGCCTGCTCATATTTGTGGTATAGTAACGCGTGGCTGATGAAGAGTGTTTCATGTTTTTTTACTGGCGCTCTTGACAAGCCGCAAGTCAGTTGGATATAATCATTAGGTTCGAGCGCCTGTTATGCTCGATAATAGCCGACACATCAGGAGGCGATTAGCACACCTTTCTCGTATCATTGGTGCGGGACAACTGAAGTTTTGTTCAGGTGGACTAATGGCTCCTCGAATGTGTCGCGAGGGGCTTTTTAATGCCCGGCTCGCGAGGAGGATTCGATAGCTTGCCGACTATTAGTCAATTAGTCAGAAAAGGCCG
>JAEWSK010000235.1 GCA_023398345.1 Armatimonadota bacterium
ATTGCTGTGGCGTGAGAAAGTTTAATAGTTTGGCGAGTCGGATTGAACATTTTGTAGGCGCAGACGGCGCTGAGTTGACACTGCATAACTGCGACTGCATCGCTGGAATGCGTAGACATTTGCGCGAGAGCAGCGTGGATGTGGTCGTCACTTCACCGCCGTATAACCTTGGCGTGAACTATAGCGGCTATGACGACAAGGCCTCTCGCAATACATATCTTAAATGGATGGGCGATTGGGCAGGTGAAATCAAGAGAATACTGGCCGACGGCGGCTCTCTCTTTCTCAATGTAGGTTCAAAACCGACCGACCCGTTAGTTCCATTTCAAGTGCTGGAAGTGATGAGTCAGCACTTCACGCTGCAAAATGTGATTCACTGGGTAAAGTCAATTGCAGTGCTGAAAAGCGAAGTCGGCGACTATCCCGGCATTGCGCAAGACGTCGTGGTTGGGCACTATAAGCCGATCAACAGCATGCGCTTTCTCAACGACTGCCATGAATATGTGTTTCATCTCACAAAATGCGGTAATGTGCAACTCGACAGGCTCGCAATAGGTGTGCCATATCAAGATAAAACCAATGTGAATCGCTGGGCCAATGGCACAAGCGATTTGCACTGTCGTGGAAACACTTGGTTTATCCCCTATGAGACAATTCAAAGCCGCGACAAAGAGCGTCCGCACCCGGCAACATTTCCAATCGAACTGCCGTCTCGATGTATAAGGCTGCATGGAACTGATCGCGCGAAATTGGTAATAGACCCGTTTCTTGGTATCGGCAGCAGCGCGATTGCATGCGCGCGACTAAAAATTCCGTTCATCGGCTTCGAAATCGCGCCGGACTATTACAAAGTATCCTGCGAACGGTTGACATCCGAGCTCAACAGCCGATAATAACAGTGTGAAAGGACTCGTCAGGCATTTTTGTCTGATGAGTAAGTATAACTACACATGATCGTTGCAATGAAAAATGACGCCACCGATGCCGAAGTGCTGGAAGTGGTGAAGCGAATATCGAGCTATGGCCTAAGCGCCTTGGATTTGCCCGGCGGAGAGCGGCATGCTATAGGCATTACAAGCGCAATTCCACCCGAAATGCGCGATACTTTAGCAGAACTGATCGGAGCAATGGCGGGCGTCGATATTGTCACACATGTCAGCCGCAAGTATAAGCTGGCATCGCGCGAATTTCATGCAACCGATACTATTATATCAATCAAAGGCGTCGAAATTGGCGGCAAAGAGGTGATTGTCGCCGCGGGGCCGTGCGCAATTGAGAGCCGCGATCAGCTTTTTGAAGCTGCGAAAGCAGTAAAATCGGCAGGCGGAAAGATCCTGCGCGGCGGTGCGTTCAAACCTCGAACATCGCCATACGCATTTCAGGGACTGGGGCTGGATGGCCTAAAGATGCTCAAAGAAGCAGGTGACAGCCAAAATCTGGTGACTATAACGGAGCTTATTGACCAACACGACCTCGACCTAGTGATTGAGCATTCGGATATTCTGCAGATCGGCGCGCGCAATATGCAAAACTACCCTATGCTTACAGCAATCGGCAAGTCCGGTCATCCTGCGCTAATCAAGCGAGGGCCGAGCGCGACAATTGATGAATGGCTACTAGCCGCTGAATATATTCTCGCGCAAGGCAATGAAAACGTTATTTTATGTGAGCGCGGCGTCCATCCGCTCGACCGCCAACACACACGCTATACTCTGGATCTCTCCGCAGTGCCTGTCGCAAAATCGCTCAGCCATCTGCCGGTGATAGTCGATCCGTCGCATGCATGCGGCAATTATCGCTATGTCCCCGCGATGAGCAAAGCCGCAATCGCAGCAGGAGCCGACGGCCTTTTAATCGAAATTCACCCCTGCCCGTCCGCCGCTCTGTGTGACGGCACGCAATCATTGAGACTGGATTTGTTTGACACACTAATGGGCGAATTAAAAACTGTTGCGAGCGCAGTGGGGAGAAACATTGCATAGCGCTCGCACATAACAGCAATTACCTGCCGCTGATTTTTGCCATATTATGAAATTCGCTTTCGTATGCGAACAAACTCGCCGCCCCACCTGTGTGGATAAACACAACTGTGCGGTCGACGTTGATAACTTTTCTTCGCGCCATGTCGATCAGGCCGGACATCGCCTTACCGGTGTATACAGGGTCGAGTATAATCGCCTCGGACTGCGCCGCTTCAATAATAGCTGCATTGCCCGCCGGGCATGGGATGCCGTAGCGCTCGCCGTAGTAGCTGTCTTCGATCCGAAACTGCGGCGGCTCAAACTTATAGTCCTCTCCCAACATCTTTGCCGCGCCTGATGCGACCCGCGCAGCCCGATCTTGCAGACCCCATGCCTTACCTGTGACGCTTATTCCAATCACTTGCGCCTGCGGCAAAAACAGTTTTGCGCCCAACGAGCATCCCGCTATGGTTCCCGCCGATCCCACGGCAACAAAAATCAGCGGGTTCTTGTCCTCATCACTCAACTGATTGGAAAGTTCTCGAATCGCCGACACATAGCCAAGCGCGCCGATCGGAGTTGACCCGCCAATTGGAATAACATAGGGATTCCGACCTTCACCGCGCAATTTTTCCGCCTCGGCATGCATTGCATCTTCCATCTGCTGAACAGTTGCATCGAGCATGAAGCGTATGTCTGCGCCAAACACGACATCCAACAACAAATTGCCATCAAAGCGCTCAAAACCCGGCCCGCCTAAAAATAAAATGCAGCGATCAATGCCAACTTTGCATGCAGCCGCCGCGGTTAAGCGAGCATGGTTGGACTGTGGCCCGCCGTCAGTCAACACAACATCGCATCCTTGACCCAGCGCATCCGCCATCAAGAACTCCAGCTTTCGCGCCTTGTTACCGCCCATACCGAGCGTAGTGCAATCATCACGCTTGATAAGCAATTTGCGCAATCCGAGCCTTGCGGCAAGTCTCGGCGCTTCATCAAGCGGAGTTGGAAGCGCAGTCAGTGGGACTCGTGGAATTTCATCAAGTTTCATTGTTGTCCTCATCAGCAATGCGAACGCATCAAATACTCAACCGAAAGTTCGGAGCATCTTTTATAAATCACCGTCATTGAGTATTTCCAAAAATCGGCGCGCACGCAACAAAAAAAACAGCGGGGCCATGTGGCCCCGCCGACTTTCTAAAACTTTGCCAGACCCTAAAGCTTAGGCCTTGCCGATTTTGAACATCGTTGTGCCACAATCCGGGCACACGCCTTTTGTCGCCGGCTTGCCATTCTTCATTGTGACGGCTTTAGCGTCTTTCATCTCTTTTTTTGCCTTGCACTTTACGCAATATCCCTCCATCTACGACTCACCATCCTTTCCTAACATTGCGAGCCTCCCAACAAGCTCAGTTGAGCTCGCTTGGCACTTCATTCTACGACTCCGCACTCAACTCCTTCTAAAATGAGCGCACACATGAAAAAAAGTGTTGAAAAATGCGGTTTTTGACCAAAACAGAAGGATTAAGAGACTATCAGTTGTCTTGATGGGGCAAACAAATGTCTAAGCTCCCCTCTTTACACGATCAGCTAAGCTTCACACATTTGCCCACTATTCAATAAAAAAACTTGCATCACTGTAACTCAATATATATGTAAAGGTTTTGCGAGATGTTTCGCTTTAAGACTGCCATATGAGGCGCAGTCCTAAATAATCCCCTTGCTCTATAACTCAAATTGTTTGACCTACCAGGCACTTGAATCTATAATCTCTAAAGAAATGAGGTGACCCATTGCAGCAACTCCTGCTTGACGAAGTTCAAAAGGCAATAGCCCAACTTTCGAGTCGACCGAATGTCTTTTCACTATCGGCCGACGAGATACGCGCGCGCGCAATTGAGTTTGGCACACCGACCGTCTTCGGCAACACAAACTGGGTCTCCACCGTTAAAAACCGCAGTTCCGCGCTCACAGTTAACGTCGGAAGCTCAAAAGTCAGCGTTGGCGACCCCACATCAAAAAAGCGCGATATCCGCAAGCATGCTGCTGATACAATCCGGACGCTTCATCGCTATATTGAGAGTGCGCCTATGCTGCGCGTCGACTGCCGCATAGGAGACAACCCCGATTTTGCGCCAGAATGCACGATGTATCTTTCCAATTATCGACGCGAAACAGCGCGGCTCGCATATAAGGTACTTCAGACGTTTTTTCCGAGTCGACACCCTGACGCTCCCCGTCTGACCGTTATCTTCGTGCCTGAGTGGCAAGAAAAAGACAGGCAGATACTGGTTTTTCCAGAAATCGGCGTCACATACGTTCTTGGAACTGATTACTACGGCGAAGCAAAGAACGCATTTTTGAGAATGGCTATGTGGCGGGCAAAGCAGCAGGAAATGTTGGGTCTGCATGCCGGAACAAAGATTATCCGAGCAGTCGGCCCGGATGGCAACATACGCAAA
>JAEWSK010000243.1 GCA_023398345.1 Armatimonadota bacterium
GAGTATGCCTGGTTCCGCCCATAAGCAATATCAATAGCATACCGGCAATAAAGCCACCTATGTGCGCCCAATACGCGACCCCGCCACCGATCTGTCCGCCTGTGCCCAACACACCCGTGAGTTGCAAAACAAACCATACTCCAAGAACATATATCGCGGGTATGTCCACCGTGTCCCAAAACCATCCCAGCATAATAAGAGTATGCACGCGTGACTTCGGATAGAGCACGATATACGCTCCCAGCACTCCTGCAATAGCGCCGCTCGCGCCGACTGTCGGTATAAAAGCGCTCACCCCATGCAGACTGGCAAAAACATGAGCCAACGCCGCCAGCACGCCGCATGCAATATAAAACAAAAAGAACTTAAAATGCCCAAGCACATCTTCGATGTTGTTGCCGAATATCCACAAATAAAGCATGTTGCCGCCGATGTGCATTAGGCTTCCATGCAGAAACATCGATGTAAATATAGTGATCCACTGTGGGTGTGGGCCAACCAACGGCAGCTTTTGGATCAGCGGCGCTCCGTACTGGTCAATCAGCGGTTTGCCGAGTTGATTTAAGACAAGACCGACTCTCACATCGTGAATTACCGAGTAAGGTATCATCGATAGATTGCCAAACTGCCCCAGCGCCTGCGCGACAAACACTACGGCGTTGACAATAATCAGCGCGTAGACTACGTAAGGTTTTATTTGAGTAGGATTATCGTCCCGAATCGGGATCATATGATTTTGCTCTCCATAGCCAACCGCAATTGTACAAGACAAAAAGACAAACAACAAGAGGAAGAGCGCCGCACCAACGGCAACTCTTCCTCGGTTATACGCTTATACGCAAGCTTTTGATTCCTGACTATTGGGCCACTAGCTCTTTGATTCTTCCAGCGCCTCGCGCAATTCCTCAAGGCTTGAAATCTTTTCCAGTTCAAAGTGCGCGTCAATACACTCATGAATATCGATCTTGCCCAATGTCTTAAATTTGCTCAACTCATCCTTTGTCATCTCGCATGGCGCATCGGAGAGTATATCGTCTTCCCACTCTTCTTGCTTTACGAACTGCTCACCCAGCTTTTTGCAGCGGGAACAGCGAAACTTTACATATACGAAACTGGGACCGAATAAGCGGAGATAATAGCCGGTCTGCATTACGTCCTTAGCGACGACTCGCTGACCGCAGTTGCATTTTATCGTGGGTCTCATATGCGGCTACCTCCAAGCCCTCGGTGGCCTGCTTCAGAATACGAGGAAACAGGGCGGGCGACCTGCTAAAAGAAGATTCTGTTTTTATTATAGCATGCGCTACGCCACTTGCCAACACAGCGCACATGCAAATATGCGGGATTTTACGGGAGTTTTTATCTAAAACTCCCATAAATTTGACTGCAATCTACAGCCATTTGAGAAACCGAGCAGCGTAGTCGCGCTGCGCGTAGCGGTCGGTCATGCAGGATATAAAATCGCATACGGCTCGCACCCTCAAAACTATATCCTGATCATGCGCGCCTTCCCAGTCCGGCATCTCGTCGGGATTTTCCATGTAAAATCTAAAGAGCTTTTTTAAAGTCTCGCCGGCGTGTTCCAACTCGACTATACCCTTAACGTCGCGCCCATAGACCTCCGCAAACAAGAAATCTTTCAGAGCATCCGTTGCTTCTCGAAATTGTTCGCTCATTCCAATGATTTCCAGCTCGGCGCTTGTATCGATTATATTTATCACCATCCTGCCGATTCGGTCAGAATGTGTATTTCCCAATATATCAACTGCGCGCTTTGGCAAGCTGCCTTCGGTGATGATGTCTGCGCGGATTGCGTCGTCAATATCGTGATTGATATAGGCCACGCGGTCGCTTATTTTAACTACTTTTCCTTCGAGCGTTGCCGGGCCGGCTGCATCAATCGAAAGATCGGCGTTGCCCTTTGAATGGTGCAAAATTCCGTCGCGCACTTCCCAAGTTAGGTTCAGCCCCATTCCCTTTTTTTCAAGGCAATCGACCACTCGCAGACTTTGCGCGCTGTGCTTAAATCCGCCGTCGGGCAAGAATTCGCAATACGCCTCATCGAGCGCCGTCTCTCCCGCATGGCCAAACGGCGTGTGGCCCAAATCATGGCCGAGGGCGATTGCTTGCGTAAGGTCTTCGTTTAGACGAAGCGCGCGAGCAATAGTGCAGGCAATTTGCGCGACTTCTAGGGTGTGGGTGAGGCGTGTGCGATAGTGATCTTCTTCGGGGTCAATAAAAACCTGCGTTTTGTGCTTGAGGCGTCGAAATGCCTTGGAGTGGATAATCCTATCCCGGTCACGCTGAAAATCCGTTCGCACCGGGCACTTCGGCTCTTCGCGCATGCGCCCGCGCGAGTCGACAGAGGCCACGGCTTTCGGTGAAAGCAACTGCTTTTCGAGTTGTTCGTATCGTTCGCGGATGGAATCCAAAGTCAAAAGTCCAATTTCAAAGCCGCATTATTGCTTAAGCTTTCATGCGTACGGCTGTAAGACTTAAACCGGCTGACTGACTGACGGCGACAAGAAATTCAACGCTTCACTAACCAACTGCGACACCAATTTTTTTACCGGCACAATCTCCGTGCATCGCGGAGTATTTGACCCGCCGAACGCAAACGCATTTTCCATTTTGCCGTCGGCTGCATCTGAGAGCACTCGGGCAATGCAGTATGGGGCGGTTGTGGGGTCGCATGTCCTGAGGCACTGATAGCGACAATTAAACGGCGCTGTCTGACCACTTGCAAGCCTGCGCAGAAAATCATTGTCCACCGCGCGCGCCGGCATGCCGACCGGGCTGGTGATAATGGACATGTCGCCTTCGCTTGCGTTGATATACGCCGATTTGAAATTTTCATGCACGTCGCATTCGTCAGTGCAGACAAATCGAGTTGCCATCTGAACACCAGAAGCGCCCAGATTCAAAAATTTTGCAATGTCTGCCCCGTCGAAGATGCCTCCGGCCGCAATTACCGGAATCTTCGGATCGTATGTGTTTGCAAGCGCTATTGTCTCGCTGACCAATTGCTCAAGCTGCACCGGCTCGTCGTTTTCGAGTTCTTCATGGCTAAATCCGAGATGCCCACCGGCGCGAGGGCCTTCGACTACAACTGCGTCCGGCAGTCTTCCGCTTGAGCGCTGCCATTTTGAGCAAATAATCCGAAGCGCTCTCGCCGAAGAAACAATTGGGATAAGGGCTATTTTTACATCATCTACAAGTTTGGGCAGATCCAATGGGAGCCCGGCGCCTGAAATAATAAAATCGACACCTTCGCGCACCGCGATGCGCACAAGCTCATTGTAATCACTAAGCGCGACCATTATGTTCACGCCGATTACGCCTTTTGAGAGACTTCGCGCCTTGCGAATTTCCTGGCGTAGAGCTTCGCGATTGACATCCGTCGCGTTCTGTCCGACAAGGTTTACGAAATTACCCAACCCAACGCTTGCGATAACACCCGCGCAGCCTTCATTTGCAACAGCGGCGGCAAGTCCGGCACGCGACACGCGCACGCCCATGCCACCTTGTATAATCGGCGGGTCGATATTTAGGCCCCTTATGCGGAGCGCAGGCAGTTTCATTAAATACATTCCCTGCTTCCTAAGGGACGTCACATACGAACAGTCTGACAATAGGAAGGGTGGCGGTTGGGATTCAAAAGCCGGCAACAGACGACCGGCAATGTCCCGCCAAGTGTGATTATATTGTATCCTATTTCTGCCATAAAAAGCTAGTGCTGTTTTGCTGACCTATTACGAGATGAATAAATGGCAAATATAGTTCGCTATAATAAAAAAAGCCCGGCGCGCTATGCGCCGGGTCGGGTATTAAGTGATCAATATCAAATAATTAGTCTTCCGATTCGAGTTTATCGCGCAGATATTGCTTGACACCCTCGATGGGCATTCGGATCTGTTCCATTGTGTCTCTATCACGAATAGTCACTTGATGGTCTTCTTCTATCGTCTGCACATCCACGGTTATGCACCAAAGAGTGCCGATTTCGTCCTGGCGGCGGTATAGTCGGCCGATGGATGCTGTGTCGTCATACATCGTCGGAAATACTTTCTGCAGATCGTGCGCCAAATTCTTTGCCGTCTCGACAAGGTCGGGCCGATTGCGAAGCAGTGGCAGCACAGCGGCCTTCACCGGCGCGAGCGACTTGTGGAATCGCAAAACTGTGCGCTTGTCTTTCTTTTCGCCCTTTTGGATAATTTCTTCTTCGTAGGCGTCGATTAAAAATGCAAGCGTCGCTCTGTCGGCTCCGGCGGCAGGCTCAATTACGTATGGAACCACATGCTCTCCGGTGGGTTCGTCAAAATAGCTGAGTTCTTTTCCCGAACCCTCGCTGTGTTTTGTGAGGTCATAGTTGGTTCTATTTGCAATGCCCTCGAGTTCGCCCCACCCGAACGGGAATTTATACTCAATGTCGGTCGTGCCTTTGGAATAGAATGCAAGTTCCTTGGGATCATGCGGGCGCAGCCGCATGTTATCCTCGCGCATTCCGTATTTGCGATACCAATTCCATCGTGCCTTGACCCAGTATTCAAACCATTCGTCGTCGGTTCCGGGCATGCAGAAGAACTCCATCTCCATCTGCTCGAACTCGCGCGTTCGGAATGTGAAGTTGCCGGGAGTGATCTCGTTTCTAAATGACTTTCCAATCTGGCCGATGCCGAACGGCAGCTTTTTGCGCGTTGCCTGCTGGACATTTAGGAAATTGACGAATATACCCTGGGCTGTCTCCGGCCGCATGTAGACCTGAGAGCCGGATTCCTCGACCGGGCCCATAAATGTCTTGAACATGCAGTTGAACTGCCGCGACTCGGTGAGTTCACCGCCGCATGCGGGGCACTTGTCGCCTTCGATGTCATCTGCGCGGAATCGCTGCTTGCATGCCTTGCAGTCGATGAGCGGGTCTGTGAAGTTTTGCACATGGCCCGATGTGATCCACACCTGCGGGTGCATGAGTATGGCCGCATCGATGCCGACGATGTCGTCTCGCGTCGAAATCATCTCCCGCCACCACGCATCTTTTACATTGCGCTTAAATTCGACGCCCAAAGGGCCGTAGTCCCACGTGCTTGCCAATCCGCCATAAATTTCTGACGATTGAAATATGAACCCGCGCTTTTTGCACAGGTTTACGATTGTTTCCATGTCTACCATAAATGTGACCTCGCTTATCTCTTTGCCGACGCTGTTATTCTATAGGTAACGCCCGCGAGTGGTCAAGTTGCAGGTCACAGAACATGCCCATGTTATTCTCTCGTCTAGTCGCCTTGTCAGAAACGGCATAAGTTGAGAAAAACTAAATCGCAAACATGCGCAATTGCTATTTTCCCCACCGCTGCGCCATACTCTTGAATATAATTCCGCCAAAAATAAATACAGAGCCCACGAAGAGAAATATCGCGCCGTGGCTCCAATATGTCGCAATCGAACTAGCGGCCAGAGGCGCAATTAAAGCGCCCATTGTTCCGGCCGAATACTGGATACCATATGCCCGGCCTCTAAAACTCTCCTCAACTCGTGTGCATGTAATTGCAGCAACGGCTGGGCCAAGAGCGGCGAGAAATACACCCGAGACGAAATAAAACAGCCCGAACATCCAAACATCGCGCATGAAAAACAGCGAAAATACGCCGATTCCCCCGATGATAAACCCGAGAACTATAGTTTTGTCATAACCCCAACGCTCTCCAATGCGCGTCCACTGATACGCCGTCAAAACAAACGCCACTGCCGGAAGCGCAAATACGACAGCGGAGACCCAGTCGGGTTGGCCTTTGCCGAGCGTCTCTATGTGCAACACGAGATATGGGCAAATAGCTGCGCTAAAAATCGCACCCAGCATGCTCACGATCAGTATAGATCTTTGCA
>JAEWSK010000290.1 GCA_023398345.1 Armatimonadota bacterium
GAGTATGAGGTCAGCTATAAGCCAGGACAAGCGCGAGTTTACGCGCTCAAAAACAAAATCGCCTCTGAGTTGACCATTGCGTCGATTCCCAATTTTCCATGTGAGGTCTGGAGTGTCAAACTCGAAAACCACTCCGCAACTAACAGGACAATTCAGTTCACCACCTATATCGAGTTGGCAAGCGACGCAAGCATGGAGACAATCTTCCGCGAAAAAGAGCGAGTGCTTTTAATGAGGCATTCGCTGGGTGCAGAAAATACAGTCGAGTGCAAAAACGCTCTCGACGGCCTGGTGCTATTTCACGGCAGCACTCTTATGCCTGCCCGATTTGAAGTAGAAAAGACCGACTTTGTCGGCAATGGCCGCTCTCTGCAGAACCCTATTTTTATAGAAGATGAAGATATTTGCGCTGACGGCGGCTGCGTGCGCAACCCAATCGCATCCGTCACAATAGAAATTGAGCTGCCGATAGAAGGCGAAGCGCAGTTCGGTTTCTGCTTTGGCGTCGCGCCGTCTCCGGAAGTAGCCGTGCGCGCCGCGCAGACCCTTTCTAACCAAGAAGCAATCCAAGCCGCAGTAACCGGTTCACTAAATCATTGGAATGAACTCTTCGGTGGTCTAAATATAGAAACTTCAGATCATATTTTCGATGCCCTTGTAAACACATGGCTGCCATATGAAACATATTCCGGATGGATTCGTGAGCGCAATGCGCCAACGACTCTCGATCCAGCGCGAGTTGCCGACGTGCTCCGATGCTTATATCCACTATCAACAACAGCATCCGACACCATACGCGAATCACTGCTGAGCTTTGCGGCAGGGCTGTCGATACTCGGAACTTACTCACCTGACAAGCAATCTCTTGTCAGCTTGCCATCGACAGAATTGCTCTGGCTGCCAATTAGCACCGCCAGATACGTAGCTGAAACCGGCGACAAGGGCGTGCTACTGGAAAGTGTCACACTTAGAGACGGCCCTGCGCTGCCGCTCAAAGAACACTGCGAGAGGATTCTAAAACAGGGGCTAAATGACGAAAACAAGCACACAACTGGCGAAGATCGACTGCTGGCGCAGACATTTAATATATGGTCGCTCGTGTGTGGCGATCCGGACATACCATCCGGATCAAGTGAAGAATTTCAGCGCAAGCGCAAAAATCACTATGAGCACACCGAGCAGCGCTCGCTGCCGCATAGAATAAGGCATTTGCAGTCCATCACCCCCACTCTATCGGACAAAAAACTGCTTGACGACTTGCGCGACTACCTTGGATCGGACGAAATGGATACCGGTGATGTGGACGCGACATGCTCGCTTTACTCTGCCGTGGTGGAATGGACGCTCGGGCTAAATGCGACTTATGAAGGACTGACTCTCAACCCGAGGCTTCCGGACTCGTGGTTTGAATGTAATGTCACGCGCAAATTTCGAGGCGACACCTATAACATATATATGCGTCGCAATGCCGGAAAACTCAACGGCACGGCTTCTATCGTCGTAGACGGCGAACCCGTGCTTGGCAACATGCTCCCATTCTTCGGTGATGGAAAAGAGCACAGCGTCGAGGTCACGGTCGGCTAAAAGCAAAATATAAAATCGCAAAATTGCGATTTTATATTAGTGCGATGCGTCGATTCGAGCTATCACGTCTTCGTCTGACAAGCCGATAATGCGAAGGGTCTTTTCGCGACTTTTGCCGCCTGATACGATCTCCACTTGACTCTTTCGCACGCTTAAAGCATCTGCGATAAACTTTACAATGGCTTCGTTTGCGGCACCTTCGACGGGCGGAGCCGTGATCTTGACGCACAGCGAATCGCCGCGCTTTCCGATGATCTCGTTACGAGAGCCTCGAGGTATAACATGGAGTTTTAACAGTGCATCCGCCACGACATTACCTTCTCGTCAGCCGCGCATAAGCATCGTCAAGATGGCGCTTGTGGTGGTGGCAGCAAAATTCAATGGCATGCGTGCCCTGAAACGTCAATGTGCCCTTGTCGCCCTCTTCGGTTATATTCCAAATGGCCTCAGAGACGTCAAAAGTGCGGTCAATGCCGTCTTCGCACTCAAACACTATAACCTGCCTAATTGACCCAATTTTCCAACTGACACCATGAAATCCCTGCTGGTCGACCTTACACTTAACTTTGGCGCTAATGCTGATCTTATCAAGTCTCTTTTGGCGCAAATACAAAATTAGCCCGCGCCTGATAATAAATGTCATCGCAGCCACGGCAAGAATAATATAAAGTGACCCGAATATTACAATAAGCCAGTTAATCATCAATATTTACGCCAATTATCTTATAGCCCTTGGCGGGGACTTCAATTTCAATCTTTTCGTCGACTTTTTTCGTCCCAAGATCAGACGGCTTGTCGCTGCCTGTCCAGTCGGACAATTTCAACTCGCCCGACAGCCCCAGCGCCCTATCCGAAAACGGCACGACTGCTTTTGCGACCTGATCGGTCGAATTAAAAAGCATTACAAATCCTTTTTCGCCTGCAATATGGCCTTGCGCATCAACTGCCCCATCAACCGAGCACGGCGGCAAATATTGGCATGTCGCGAAGCACTCCTTAAATCGCTTTTTTAATGAACCGAGCTTCGCGCTCTTCGCAAGATCGGAATATCGAGCCTCCAGCAGCATCTGACGATAAGACGTAAAAACCGATTCGGGTTTGCCGGTAACTGCGCCGAGCGTCAATCGGCCCGTCTTGTATCCTTTTGCAAGCGGCACATTCGGCTCAACATAGGCATCAAGCAAGTGCTTGCCTACATATGCAATTGTGCCGGAGGGAAAATACCAGCACAGTCCTCTATTGGATTTAGGTTCGACCACAGCAAACGCTGCTTTTGATTCGTTTACAAAACCCGAATCCCATGCGGCAATAGGATGCACGGCGTCGGCAAACCTAAACGATTCCACTGTGATGCGCTTAATTATTGCCCCTGCCGGCGTTGCCGATGGATTTACAATGATGGATTTTTCTTGATACTGATTTCGCTCGTTGTTCCAATAGTCGATATAAATAGTAATTGGGTATCCCCAATAGTGGCTTACCAGTTCGATGCTTGTCTGCTTTTCGTTGTTTTTGGATGCGTAGTCGATTGTTTTTATGTCGAAATCGCTGGGTACTAAGGTCAATCGCTCGCCATTGACCTCGAGTTCAAGCATGACCTCAATGCTCGGTTGATCGAGCAATTGAGTCTTTGCTACGCTGAGCTTGGTCGTTTTGAGGATATTTACAGTGCCCGACACGGTTCTTGTAAGCCCGGCCGTCTCGAAAGTAATCTCTTCGAAGTCGGCCCATGCCGCTTCACAGACTGCCAGCGCCAATACAGCTATGACAAAAATACTCAAAAACCTCATACCAAGTCCTCCTCGGACATGCTATCACATACACATCAACGTGGGAAGCACACAAACACAAGACGTTATTTCAAGATGCGTATGCCGATTTTGCAAAATTCGGGTTTTTATATTGCGCCCAATCGCTCTCTGACTATCGCCATTTTACGTTTTCGCGATTAAACTATCCTGCGCATATTGACACTCGCATTGGTTTTCCGCTATACTTACCAAGTCGTGTCAATATTATGAGCCGACGCAACTCGTTAACGCGAGTTTTTGACGTCGTCTTAGAGCGACCAATTCTGCTAGAGGTGATGTAGCGATATTAAAAGACCTCAGGGTAAATGAGCGCATTCGGGCTCGTGAAGTCCGGTTGATCGACGAGATGGGCGCACAGGTTGGAGTCGTTTCGTTTAGGGAAGCCTATGAGTTGGCAAGAGATCGTGGGCTAGACCTAATCGAAGTTTCGCCGACGGCTAATCCGCCCGTGTGTCGTGTCATGGACTACGGGAAATATAAGTACGAACTCGGAAAGCGTGAGCGTGAGTCCCAGAAAAAGCAAAAGATGACCGAAATCAAGGGCATCCGAATGCGGCCTGGCACCGACGAACACGATTTTCAGTTTAAGCTTCGAAATGCGATAAAGTTCCTTAAAGAAGGTCATAAGGTCAAAGTGACCGTGATCTTCCGAAGCAGAGAATTCACCCATCCTGAGTTCGCCAGAGAATCATTAGGGCGAATGGCGGAAGTGGTGAAGGAGCAGAATATGGGGACAGTCGAAAAGTCTGCTTCAATGGAAGGCAGAACAATGACGATGATCCTCGCGCCGATAACTGAGAAGCAGTAAATACAGTCAAAGGTCTCAATCAGACTAGGGTAAAGCCTGGACGTTTGACCTTGGACTTTAGGCTTTTGTCTTTAGACTCGAAACGAGGTATTTCAAGTGCCGAAAATTAAAACATGTAAGACAGCGGCAAAGCGGTTCGAATCGACCGGCCGTGGAAAGATACGCCGTGGCAACACCGGTATGAACCATCTCAAGATGAGCAAATCGACCTCTGCAAAGCGCAGGTTGAGCATGAAGAGTGGTGTCACTAACGGCGAGAAGCGCGTCATACGCAAGCTCGTTCCGGGCCTCTAGCGCGCACATTACCGAAGCTATGACTATCGTCGCTTCGGATTTCTTAGAATACGGGAGATAGCACATGCCACGCGTAAAACGCGGGACCATGACGCATAAGCGTCACCATAAAGTATTAAAGGCAGCGAGCGGCTACTGGGGAGGGAAAAGCCGACTATTCAAGACCGCCAAAGAGCAGGTAATGAAGTCGGGCCAGTATGCCTATCGAGACAGACGGAATCGCAAACGTGAGTTCAGACGTCTCTGGATTACGCGAATCAGCGCCGGTTGCCGTGCATGCGGGATGCCCTACGGCAGATTTATCG
>JAEWSK010000293.1 GCA_023398345.1 Armatimonadota bacterium
TCTCTACCGAGCGGCTCAGTGGCCAAAATGTATCTCCACGGGTCGGTAGATTGCAAAACAGCAGCGTCGGCAGCACTCAGCGATGCAAGGTTGGTCATATCCGCAAGCGCGTTCTCGCGCTTTTCTCGCGACTGTCTGGACTGCGATGAGTCCGCCGCCGTGCGCAGTGAATCTTCTTCATCAAACTCGATCTTATCCTGCCACAGACGATATGTGAACTTGCCCGCATCTCCGGCACGGCTCCAGTGAAAGTGCAGCATAGCAGACAAATGGCGCATCAACTCGACCAGCTTCATGTCCTTTACATGCACAATCACTTTTCGATCGCGTACGCTCCAATCGTCGCTATTGTACCCCGCAACCATTACGACGCCGGTGCTTTCGCTAAGTTGATCGAGAACAGATGACACGGAGATGCCATCGGCATCGAATGCAATCTTAGATTCGAGTCGGGGATCGTCACCTTTTGAGAGGATTTCACTGTTGGACAATGCGGCCGGACACAGTATGCAAACCAAAGCAAGAATTGCAGCAACAAGCAAAAATCGACGAACAGTCATAAGCCAACCTGCCATTTTTAGCGTCTATTTTTTCATACGATATCGTATACAGTGTTGTTCCGCGACTCAACTACTGCGTCGGCTCAATGCGCGGTGTTTTTAGCAATGCGTAAATCAATGCGCAACCGATAGCAATGCGAATAAGTCCAGTAACCCACAAAACAGCGCATTGAAACCCCGGCCCGCGCCTAATCAACAGGGCATATACTAAATCTCGTATAAGATCGGGACCGGCTATTACAACCAGTCCCGCAACAATTGCATATATGCCCAGTACAAGCACAAAAACTCTAATTTCAACTGCGCGCTGCAAATATGCAACGATGAGCAATACGCCAAAAACTATACTAAATGCACCCGCGACCCGCAGCCACAATAGGCGCGTCATCGTCCTTGACAGATCAATGGCAAAGTTCGGAAATATTATCTCTGCCAGCCCGGCAAGTATAACCAACACTGCAAAAACGCCGACAATTCGCCTCAGAAGCATAAACTGCCTCCTAATTTTTTAAGTCGTCAGAGCGCCAAAGATTCCCATACAGAGTCATCGGATATGCGAGCGCCTATATTTATGCCAAAGAAATCGGCGATGGGAGTCAGCGCTTCGGGGTTGCGCTCCCAAACCTGACTGACAGCCGCTCTGACTATGTCCACGCCTGCCATAGTCATTTTCCCCAATGGCTTTCTGCAGAAACCCGACGGCATCCCCAGCCCGGCCATTAGAGTCTTGATTGGAAGCGGGTTTCTATATCGGTCGTTGACTTTTACGCTATTGCCGTTGGGCAATTTGCGGTCGTTGTCCACTTTTACCGTCACAATACTCAACAGCGGCGCAACAGAGTCGCGTGCGGCCTGCGCAGCGGCAAAATCACCGGACATAATCGACTTCGCCATTTTCACCATCGCGCCCGGCACTACATTGGACACAACTGAAATGACGCCGTTGGCGCGAATGGATGGTTCGGTCATCATCGCATATGTAAGATCATCGTCGCCGCTTATAATTGAAAAATCTTCACCGACAAGCGAGCGAGTTTTTGCCATGCGTTCAAGATCGCCGGTGGCCTCTTTGACAGCGTTAATATTGGAATACTTGCTTGCCAGTATCGCCAAATCCTCGACTGAAAGTGCAGTGCCTGATCTGCCGGGAATTATATACGGAACAATATTGACTTGTGGAAATTTGGCGGCAACCGCCGCATAGTAATCATCACGCAATTCTTGAGAAGATGGGCCATTATAGTAGCAATCGACCATCAACACGGCATGCGCGCCTGCCTCGGCAACAATATGCGTGCTCTCAATGGTCTCCGAAGTGGAATTGCTGCCAGTGCCGGCAATAACTCCGCATCGGTTATTGCATCGCCGAATCGCATGCAAAATAACCATGTTTTGCTCAGTCCAATTGAGAGTCGGCGACTCACCGGTAGTGCCGGTCGGCACTACTCCATCGATTCCCTGCGCTATCTGAAACTCGATATTTCGTTCCAATCCATCCATATCAAGCGCCGAGTCCGAACCAAACGGACTTACCAACGCAGTCCACACGCCTTGAATTTTCACAGCAAGCTCCTCTCCATAACGCGTCGTCAAACGCGAAAGGCTCTATCTGTATATTCTAGTCGAGAGGCGAGAGTTTGGCAAACTACACGATCAGTAGGGATTCTATCGCAAAAATATTACACTAGAGGAATATAAAATCAGTGAGCGAGGGTGCGCAGTGAATCTTCATGGGCGCATCGAGATGAATCGAGTGTGTGCGAAATCCATTTTGTCAGTTTTTCGCGCGAATAATGGCGGATCGGCATTACATTGCGCGTGTCAGCACCGAGCTGGCAAATATTTCTGCTGTCGTCCATAACAACCAGTCGCTTTTTGCCTATCCAGTTCACGCAGCACTCCGGCAAATCAGGCGGATAGATCGCCGCCACACCTCGAACAATGCGACCAACCGAACCCGCCGCCAGCGCGACGGCTGCGCCGAACGACCAGCCGACCAGCATGACATCATTGATCCCTTCGTCGTCGAGATATTGGCATGCCAACAGCGCATCTATAGCACACTGGGCACGATCGCCGGGAAATCTATAGTCCAATCGAACAGAAGCGATACCCTGCCTGCCGAGGTCTCGCACGATTTGACTGAGTTCGGCGTCAACATGCATATCAAATGTGTCATCATCGAGTAAAATTACAGCCCGCCCAGACGCGTCTATATAATGCGCGCGCGCATTCAAATTGCGCCGTGTCGTAAGAAATGTGACACGGGTGCAGTCGTCCGCAATGACCTGTTCCCGAACACCGATAAGATAGAGCTGATCGCTTCGATGGCTGATATTCATCGCCCGTCCATCCGTCTGAAATGAATCGTTCTCATTTACGAGCTTACGTGGTGCGTATGAGAAGTTACCCTCGCCCGCTCTGGGACGAAACAATGGAATTATGCGGTGATCTTTACTACTTTAATGACGATTGCAGTCCGAGGATGTTCCAGCTTGCAAGGCATCTTAACTCTTATTGTTGTGGTGGTGTTGGGATGCGTGCATTAGTTGCTCGACAATATCATAAGACACAGTCACGCTGCCTACAAAAGTGGTCTTGCCGCACGCAATGCAGTGGGCATCGGAGCCACCGGTGGGAATCAAGCCGTGCTTCGCGGCGAATCGTTCATAGTATTTCGTGGCGGCACGGCCGTGGTCTGGGTGACGAACCTCAATGGCACACATGCCCTGCTTTGCCAATTCGACGAGAAGTTCATCGCGATTGAGCTTGCCAACGTGCGCACAACAAGCCACCCCACCCGCCTGTATAATCAGCGACACAGCTTCAAACGGGCTGATTTTATATCGAGGCACATATCCCGGCATTCCTTCTTGAAGGTATCGACCAAACGCGGAATCGACGCTGGAAACAACTCCCATTTTCACAAGCACTCTGGCGACATGCGGTCTGCCTATAGCGCCGCCCTGCGCAATCTCCAAAACTTGCTCAAATGAAATCGGCACTCCCGCATCGTTTAAACGCTCAACCATTTTTTTGCCACGCTCGGCCCGCGCATCTCGAAGTATATTTAGCTGGCTTATAAAATTAGAATCGTGATGATCGAAAAAATAG
>JAEWSK010000294.1 GCA_023398345.1 Armatimonadota bacterium
GAAGCGCGGTGTGCCGACTCTGGAGCGTCCGGCAATGCTTGGGCGGCTTATGGAGCCGTATGCGCACCGCATTGCCGTTTCAGGCACGCACGGCAAGACGACGACGACTTCGATGATTAACATGATCTTCGACCGCGCTGGTCTTGACGCGAGTGCGCTGATCGGCGGCGATTTGAAAAGTTTAGGCGGCAACGCCCGATTAGGGACGGGTTCGATTATTCTCACTGAGGCATGCGAGGCGTTTGAGTCATTTTTGCATTTGCACCCTTCGATTGCCGTCATTACCAACATAGACGCCGACCATCTCGATTATTACGGCACGATCGAGCATGTCGAGGACGCGTTTCGGCAGTTTGTAAGCCAAGTCGATGATAACGGCTGCGTAATTGCATTTCGCGATGATGCGCGCGTGCGAAATGTGCTCGACGGCTGTGGACGCAGAATAGTTTGGTTTGGCTTGGAAGATGGGGCCGATATTCAAGCATGCAATGTCAATGCTTCAGTTCCTGAGCCGACTTATACGCTTATGCGTTCGGGTAAGCCTGCGGGAACTGTGTGCGTAGGAGTCCCCGGTCTGCAAAATGTAACTGATTCACTTGCTGCTGCAGCAGTTGCGTTTGAGATGGGAGCCCAATTCGATTCTATTGCCAAGGCGCTTAGCGATTTTCGGGGCGCGGGGCGCAGATTTGAAGTTTTATATAACGACGGCGATATGATGGTTGTCGATGACTACGCCCATCACCCATCTGAAATTAGAGCCACGTTGACGGCAGTTCGCGCGGCCTATGACAAGCGCATTGTTGCAGTTTTCCAGCCGCATCTTTATTCGCGCGCGAAGATCTTCCAAAATGAGTTTGCCGAAGTTTTGGCAATTGCCGACGAAGTGATAGTTGCGCCTATATATGCCGCTCGCGAGCAGCCGATGGACGGCGTAAGCGCTGAAAACATAGTCGAGCTTATGAGAAAAAACGGCTTTGCCAATGTCCGCTACGCGCCCGATAAAGGCGCGCTTCCCGGCGAACTCGCCGCGTCAATTCGCAAGGACGATATGATTCTCGTGCTGGGCGCCGGCGACATCTGCGAAGTTGGCCACTGTCTCGCTAACACGCTTTCGGGAGCAGCGAATTGAACCGTTTGTCCGATATTCGTCAGATAGCGAGCCATGTGACTGAAAATGAGCCTCTATCCGGTCACACGACCCTTGGCGTCGGCGGCCCGGCGGACTACTTTGTTGAAGTAGTTGACGAAAACGAGCTGTCAGCGCTTATGAAATATATTTCGGCAAACGCCTTGCCCTGGATGGCGATTGGCGACGGCGCAAATTTGCTTGTTTCCGACAAGGGAATTCGCGGCATAGTGATTCACCTGGGTAAGCCGTTTGAGTCGATTTCAGTCGAATGCGATAAGATCAAGGCCAGGTCAGCCGCGCGCATATCAAAAGTCGCCGATATAGCTGCGAGCAATAATTTAAGTGGTCTCGAGGGAGTCGGCACAGTGCCGGGCAGCGTAGGCGGGGCGATAGTGATGAACGCCGGTACGCACCGGGGATATATCGACGAAGTGATCGAGAGTGTCTCGATAGTTACCGAGTCAGGGCAAATGCAAACTCTATCGCGCGAGCAGTGCGATTTTGCATATCGCAACAGTCGGTTTCAAAATGATCGGTCGATAGTTCTCACTTCGGCAGTATTTGCGCTTCGGCCTGGTGATGGCAAAGCAATTGAGCGTCACCTTGAAAGTGTGCGCAAGCACAGAGTCGAAACCCAGCCGCAGGGCAAAAGCGCAGGCTGCTTTTTTAAGAACCCGCCGAACTCAAGTGCAGGCAAACTGATAGAAGATTCCGGCGGCAAAGGTCTGCGTGAGGGTGGGGCGGAAGTTTCGACGGTGCATGCGAACTTTATTATGAACACGAGCGGCGCGACTGCGTCTGATTTGCTCAATCTATCGCAGCGAGTGCGCGAGTTGGTTCGCGATAAGCATGGAATCGAGCTTGAATACGAAGTTCGGCTTGTAGGTGAATGGTAATTTTATAAAAAGAAAGAGTACAGCAGTGACAAAGAAAAAAGTCGCCGTTCTTATGGGCGGCATTTCATCTGAAAGAGACATATCGCTTTCGACGGGCAGGCAGATTCTTGAGTCGCTTGACCCGAATAAGTATGAGGCGTTTGGAGTCGACACGGCGCTTTTGTCCGGCAGCAGTCGAACGATGCTTCGGGGGGCAGACGACGAAATATCCACCGTCTCCGAAGCGCGAGATGAGCTTGCGAAGTCCGACAAGCTCGCAGCGTTGGATCGCATCGTATGCCCCGATTCCAATATGCGGCCCGACGTTGCATTTATCGCTTTGCACGGCAAGTTCGGCGAGGACGGAACAATTCAAGGCATGCTGGAGCTTTTGGGCATTCCGTATACGGGTTCGGGCGTGCTTGCAAGTGCGCTTGGTATGGACAAGTCGATGACCAAGAAAGTGCTGGCAGCCGACGGCATACTTGTGCCCGCATCAGTTGACTTTTCAGTTATAGACGGATGCTGGGACAAAGCCGACGTAACGGCTCGCGTGCAGCAAATGGGCTATCCGGTAATGGTCAAACCGAGCCGACAGGGTTCTACTATAGGAATGATGAAGGTAAACGGCCCCGATGCGTTGAATAGTGCAATCAAAGAGGCCTCTGCTTTTGACGAGCAGATAATTGTAGAGCAATTTGTATCGGGCACGGAACTTACAGTCGGTGTATTGGGCAATAACGATCCGATTGCTCTGCCGATTGTGGAGATTGTCCCTGCGAATGAGTTTTATGACTACAAGTCAAAATACGCGCCGGGCGGCTCAGAGCATATAATCCCCGCCCGCCTTTCAAATGACCGGACTGAGCAAGCGCAGCAGATTGCGCTAAAGACATATCGATCCTTAGGCTGTCGAGGAGCGGCAA
>JAEWSK010000128.1 GCA_023398345.1 Armatimonadota bacterium
CGCGGCCTTATGGGGTAGATGAGGCTTACAGGCGCGCGCAAAGCCAGCTCGTGGAAGAAGCGATGACAAAGAAGGTTGTCGTCTTTTCCGAAGACTCGCTTGTTGTTGATATCGCTCAGACAATGATAGAGCATGCGATCAACCGTGTGCCAATAGTCGATGGGCGCAAACTTATCGGTATCGTTAGTCGCCACGATGTAATAAGCGCTATGGCAAAAGCCATCCCGACGGATAATTACGACGTAAACAACTTGAGGTCGGGGAAAGTAATCGAGCTATAATAAAACGCATGTCGGGCGGAGCAATATTGCTCCGCCCGACATTTTTCGTCTTCGTCTGTTCTGGTTCTCGTTTTTATAGCGTTTTATTGAAGCCCACGCTTAGACACCGCTCCCCAATAATCGAGTAGCTGGATCTAGGCCCAAACATATGCGTATACTGTGCCGCCTGGCGGTTGTTGAATATATTGAACAAGCTCAGTGTCAGGCTGTCGCAGATTTTGCTTGATTCTGGCATTTCCACGGACATCGTATAGGTGAATATAGCGTATGGATTAGCATGGCGCGAGACGCCCGCCGGTGCCGAATCGTCTTGTCGACCGCTGCCGAAGTCGCTGCGAAGTGTGTGGCCCCAAATGCCCTTTTTGTAATCGGTCACAATGGCCAAAGTATGTCGCTGATCCCATGCTGTGTAATACAGCGGATCGTTTCCTTCGCCAGCCTTGATAGTCTGATAGGTGTATGACAGCCAACCCTGCCAGTTATCCGATACCTTCTTGCGCAGATAGAACTCGACTCCGCTCGCCCTACCTTTTCCAATTGTCTTATAGCTGGCGACACCCATCGTGTCGGTAATATAGTCACCCAAGCGCTTATATTCCGCATAAAACGGTGTGATTCTGAAAGATGCCGTATCGCTGACTTGTCGTTCAAACGAGATTTCACCGCTTGTGCACTCTTGAGGGCTGGTCTCGCCGCTTATGGCCGGTCCTGCTCCGAAGTATGACTCCTCGACGCTGCATGCGGGCACAAACTTGGAATATTTTCCCCAGTTGGCTTTCCATGCGGTGCGAGAGTCCGCCGCGTAGCTGATGCCGAAGCGCGGGGTTATTACAGACTCGGTTGCATCCGCGCAAGTTTTGCGATCATAGTTGATGGTTTCAAAGCGCAAGCCCCCGTTTAGTGTGACGCGGCTTGCAACTTTTAACTGTTCGTCGAGGTAAAGTGCAGATTGGAACGTGTTTACATTAGTCTCACAGTAAGGCCCGCCGGCATCAGTGTAATTGTTGTTATCGCTGGAAATCAACGATCCGCCGAATTTGACGAGCTGCTTGTCACTGACTTGGTTTGTATAACCAATCATAAGGCCTGTCTGATCCGACCACTGATCCATATACATGCCATAGTTGTTTGTCATAATCTGTGTTATCCGCGCGTGGATGTAGTAAGGCCGGACCGTCAAGAACGACTCGGGGCCATATGAATGGTTCCAGTCGACGCCTGTAATTGTATAGCGCTGTCGAACAAAGTCACCCGATGCCGGGTAGAAAGCGCCGCCTAAGTCGCCCTGAAGAGCGCCTTGAAGTCCAAGTATCGTCAGTGTGTCATTTTTCCATGGGAAGACAAGCTTTGCAGCATTGTCGGAGTAATCCTGCGCCATCAGCCACGGCGAGCCGGTGACGTCGTTTGACTGCAGTATGCCGCTTGCGTAAAAATTAAATCCGGGGGTGCTGCCGCCAATCTCGGTGCTTGCACTCTTGTAGGCCCCGTCGCCGCCAAAGCTTGAGATTTTTATGCCGGAGTTGGTGTCGCCGGTCTTTTTAACTTCGTTTAGCACACAGCCGAGTGCATTGCCGTATTCTGAACCGAACCCGCCGGTGTAAACTTGAAATTTGCCCACGCCGGTGGTAAATAAGTTGTCGCTAAAAGTGCCTAAATTGGGATCAGTAATTGGGATGCCTTCAATATAATAGCCGATCTGGTCGGATCGACATCCACGGATATGAGGCAATCCGCTGCCGTTGGGTTCCACGTTGGTTCCCGGCAGAGTGCTAAGCACGCCCGGAACGGTGTTAATCTGTGTTGGATCGGTGCGCGTCATTGTCTCTTGACCGGCCGATATCAAGGTTAGAGTGTTGACTTGGTCGGCAACGATCATCGGGCGCGGACGAGTGACTACCGCAGTTGTCTCTTGAATTGCTTCCTGCTTCATTTGAAAATCGACAACGGCGTTTGTGTCCATTGTCACCTGGATGTGGTCGGCACTTGCTTTTGCATATCCGACCATCTCCGCTGTGAGATCGTAGTCGCCCGGTGCGATGTTAGTGACGACGAAGTAGCCATTTGTATCTGTGACTGTAGTGAACTTGGTTCCGTCGATGATGATATTTGCGCCGGAAAGCGGTTTTCCATCTTCGCTGGTAACCGTGCCCGATACAATCCCAGTCGTCCCTGCGCAAACCCATGTGGCTGCAAATAGCGCAAGCCCGACAGCTATTGCAAGTGCAAAGATCCTAATGCTTATGTACTTCAATTTTGACCTCCGGCCCGCCCCAATCGCTCAGGACAGCTATATCAGGATTATTGGAATAACTGGTAATATCTTCAGGTCTGCATGGCATGATATGGTGGCATAAATTGATTGAGACGATCAAATGCGCTGAAAAAAAACGATAAAGGCAAACCTCGGGAAACCGGGGGACGCAAAGCCTTGGGACTACATCCCGAACACTGGGACAAGTTTGCCAGGCTGCCGAAGTAAACACGCTGTCTCCGGCTGTTAGTCGGATTTACGCGCTGAATGAAAGCGGGCAGATGAGCGTGGTTCATTACGGTAGCCTGGCATTTTTCTACAGGGGGTTCGGTATGTTTTTGACGTTTTACGGCGCTCGCGAAGATCAACTTGTCGATCGGTCATGCAGGAAAAAATCGGGTTGCGGCCAGTCACATGTCGGCTCACGCTCGGTCAGCAAGACCGCCAAGCAGCTGTTTTTTATTATCGAAGATCCGGCTGAGATTGGCGACGATGGGTCGATGCCGATCATACACTAAGCATTATGCGCAAAATAGTAGTGGCGGCCCTTGCCGGCTGTCTCCGCGCAACATCAGGAGGACCTATGGGAATCGGTCGCACTATATTGAGCTTTTTTGCACGTGACTGCGATAACCTTGCAGGCGCATATCGCGCCGCAGCCGAAGCGCTCGCTTCTGCTGTCGGAGCAAAAGACTCTTATATACACCCTCAATCCGGCCGCGTGCCCAAAATTTGTGAACTCGTTGCGCATAAGCTCGGCATATGTGAAGCCGAAATACAGCGAATCAGACTGGCAGCCTTAGTGCGAGATGTTGGCAACCTTGGTGTGCCCGACTATATTTTACTCAAACCGGGTCCGCTCGACGCGGAAGAGTTCGTTAAGATGCGCAACCATGCAGCCATCGGCGCAAAATTGCTGCGTGAGTTCGGTTTGCCTGCAGACATAGTCGAAATGGTCTTGCATCATCATGAAAAGTACGACGGAACTGGTTATCCGGATCATCTCGACGCCGAACATATCCCGCTTGGCTCGCGCATAATATCAGTTGCCGTTGTTTACGACGCGCTCGTATCCGACCGCTGCTATAGATTGGGCTGGTCGCACTCTCAGGCAATAGAGCATATTCATGACCTGTCCAGTTCTTCGTTTGACCCAATGGTCGTAGATGCGTTTATTGAAGTCGAACCGGCTATACATGCTATCGACGCCCATACAAGCAGCACAAATTGCTGCAATACAGCGATTAAAGAGTCGAGCTGTGCCGCCATCGACAGTATCGCACAGGCGAACAGAGAACTCATTTCATTGTTCGATATGGCGCAGACTTTGTCTAGCACTCTTGAGATGGATGAGGTGCTGGCGTTGTTGGCGCATCGCACGCGCAGGTTGTTGCAGGCATCGACATGCGTGGTTTTTGTATCAGACCCCGATCATCCAAAAAGCTTGATCGCAAAGGCTGCTGCTGGCAGGTGCGAAGATGTGCTTATGGGGTCGCATGTGAGATACGGAAAGGGAATGACCGGCAAGTCCGCCGCGCATTTGGAGCCTCGCCTCGGCAACTTCGATCCTAACGATATAGTGCTTGCCAGTGGGTCGACTTGTAATTTGGACTTCAAGTCAGGCGCGGTCGCGCCCATAGTAAGTTTTGGAGAATTGCTCGGGACAATAAATGTCTATGACGTTTGCTCAGGCGCGTTTTCTAATGATGGCGCAAGAATACTTTCTTTTGTGTCGCACCAGTCTGGTCTTGCGCTGCAGAACGCAAAAGCATTTGAGGATGTGCGCGACTCCGCGCTGCGTGATCCTCTTACAAATCTTCGCAACGGTCGGTTTTTGCGACACTATTTGGACAGAGAGTTGAGCCGGTGCGGTCGACTCGGTGAGCCGCTATCGGTGCTTGGCATCGATCTCGACAGCTTCAAAGCCGTTAACGACCAACTTGGCCATGAAGCTGGTGACAAAGTGCTTCGCGATGTTGCCGACGTGTTTCGCCATGAACTGCGGGACTACGACGTGATTGTGCGCAACGGTGGCGATGAGTTTGTAATGGTACTGCCGGGAACGTCTGCAAATGAGGCGGTACAGACGGCAAAACGTATTCAGGCAGCAGTTGAAGAATATGCCGTACAGAATGTAAGTGAAGTGTCGGGTTTTGGGGCAAGCGTGGGAGTGGCGTCATATCCGGCCGATGCCGTCGATGCGACAACAATGCTTGCCCGTGCCGACGCAGCAATGTATAAAGACAAGCGGTTGCGCAAACAGCACCGCCTGGCAGCATAGCTTTTGGTATTACTGTAGTGTTTTTAAAAGGCATTATCAGAAAACCGATTGGTGGTGCGAGGAGGTATGCAAAATGGCAAACCAGTGCTTTATCAGTCACGGTTGTCCGGCAAGCTTGTATATGGTCTGCAAGGGGTTCAAAGATGGCCTGAATTGCTGGGAGATAGATTGTAAACCATGTTGTTGCAATAATGATCTATCAAAATGTCTTGCCTGTGCGGTATATACAAAGTGTATGGCCGGCGGTAAACCCCGCTGAGTTTTGTATATGGAGCAGGCAATGGACAGCAGTGCTGATAGCAATACAAGCGGAAAGCCTAGACGCCAAATATCATGTATATTTGCGCGCTTGGTGATGATTGTCTCATGGGCATCGACGCTCGTGCTTGCTTATATTACTGTAGTGTGCCCGGATATTAGATGGCGACTGCTGGGAATGCTGCTGTCTGTGCTTGTAATTATGCCCAGCCTCGTGTTGGGATTTATGCACGTCGCAAAAGTGACGTCTGCTCGCGAGCCTCGCGAAAAGCCGCTGCCGGAAGTTTGTGATATCGTGCAGATTCAACTCAATTGCGATGATTCGCAAACTGGAATATACGTCGATCAGTCCACCGGACTTGCAAGCAAACGCTATCTTATGATGTTTCTTCGTCGCGAGATCAGCCGATCGCAGCGCGCAAATGCCGCAATTTCAGTAGCTGTCTTCGATATTGGCGATTACTGCAAAATTGAGCAGCGTGTCGGTGTAAATGCCGCCACTACCGCGCTTGCCGATATTGGCGCGAGGCTAAAGTCCGTGTTGCGAGAGTACGATCTGGTCGCCCGCTACGCACCTGGCCGACTTGTGGTAATAATGTCCGATACCGATGCACAAGGAGCGCTGCAAGTCGTCAAAAGACTGCAGTTACTTGCCGCATCAGTTAGCCTAGGCAGCGCGCCGCTGTCTGTGACGGTGGGCATGTCGAATTTTCCTGAACATGGCCGCACACCGGAGGAACTTATCAACTCTGCTCACCATGCACTCAATCAGTGTAAATCCTCCGCCACAGACAGCATACACATCCTTGGCTCGCTAAGAAAGGCAAGTTGACCGGCAAAGCAAAATCACAAAAAAGAGTGCATAACTGGTTTAGCTCTTAATATTTTAAGAACAGCTATATAGCTGTTTTTGCGGTTTTGTTAAAAAACAGGCGTTGACTTTTTGCTCATTCGAGGGTAAATTTCGATTGCATGAGTGATTGCTTTGGTGTGATAACTTAGTGTGAATAATGAGTGTACAAAATCTGGTCTTTCTCGTATTGCGCAATAGGAGTAAGTTTTATGATTGGTTCCAAAGTGTGTTGGAAAGCGCTGGCAATAGCAGTAATGGTTATTTTGGCATGCACTGCTACAAGTGCATTTGCAGATACAGTCAGCGTGCGTTTTTTTTCGCAGGGAAATCTCTTTGCCATAGACCGTGTAGTTCCAACAGGTATGTCGCGTATTGAGGCGGCGGTTCGCGCCTTGGTTGCTGGCCCGACCCAAAATGAGTTGGCTATTGGTTTGAATTCAATGATCCCCGCCGGGGTTTCTATTAAGCAGCTTACAATATCCGATGACACTGTTGAAGTTGATATGTCATCTGAAGTAGTTGTTGGCTTGGATGATTATGTTTTGGAGATGATCTTTGAGCAGTTTAAGGCGACTCTTAGTGATTTTCCGTCTATAACAACAATCGCTCTTAAGTCCAATGGCAAATGGCTCCGCTCATATCTATCAGATGGGCCGGTTGTAAAAAGACCCGCTCCTACTGTAAGAATAAGCGGCGTAGGTCTGGCCGGCAAAAAGATTGCCGTCGGCCCGTCACATGGAATGCTCTGGAGAAACGGTTACTGGAATTTTCAGAGAACAGACCCATGCGGGTATGGTGAAGCTGTTTTAGAAGATACAAACAGCATTCGCTTGGTTCAATTTCTAAAGCAGTATTTGACACAAGACGGAGCGGAGTTTGTTTGTCCCAGACAGCTTGATGAAACCGACTGCTGTCATCCTGAAAAGAATTTGCCATATTGGAAAATGTGTGCTCAGTCATGGCTTCATTATTCTGGTGCGCCCAGCAGCATTTGGGCCAATGCCTCCGGCAATACGGGACTCGACAGCGCAACTGACCGCTTTGCAGACGATATAAGAGCTCGTCCCCTCTGGGCGGACTACAATGGCTCGGATATCTATATTGCACATCACACAAATGCAGGTGGAGGCACGGGCACTGAAGTATTTTACGATTCAACGATGGATTATCCGGCCCAGGTAACCAACAGCAAGAATCTTGCCACAGCACTGCAGAACAGTATCGTAGGCACTATTCAATCAACATTCGATGCCGAGCCCAGTTGGGTCAGCCGAGGGGTCAAAAACTCTTTAGGCGCGTACGGTGAGATCAACAGACCGAACCAGCCGGCCGTTTTGCTTGAGTTGGCATTTCACGACTTATGCGGTAGAGATGCTTCATATCTCACAGATGACTTTTTCAGATCAATATCCGAATGGGCTATATATAAGGGAGTATGCGACTACTTCGGATGCACTCCAACTTGGGACAAATACTCCTGCGAATACGTATCTGATACCATTCCTGCCGAGATGGAATGCGGCAAAAGCTACAGCGTGAGCGTCACGATGCGCAACCGTGGCATAAGCTGGTTTTCAGACCGTGGTTTTCGACTGGGAGCAGTCGACGGCAGTGATCCGTTTACATCTTCAACGAACATCAATCTGTCCGGCCAGGTAAAACCGGGCCAGACATACAAGTTCGACTTTACTCTCACTGCTCCTTCAGCGGCAGGCTCATTTGTTTCCGATTGGCAGATGGTGCGTAACGGCTATACATCGTTTGGGCCGATCGTGAGCAAAACCATTTCAGTCTACTCGCCTGGAATAACAAAATGGGCATATTTGGGCCCATATACCCAAGGCACAGTAAATCAGAATGCGCTGCGCATAAACACCGATCAAGTAGCCAACACGTATAACGGCATTGTATTTACCGAGGGTCAATTGGCGCCGGACGCGGTTGATGGTTTATCTGGTTTGAGTTACGGCAACTACTACGGCACTGCTAAGTGGAATAATATTAATTCGCCAACAGAAATAGTTAATTTATATACTGTAAATGCCCTGCGTTCAAAGGGCGTCGGTGGTGCTTCAAATGCCTACTGGTATCCCGACATAAGCCTTCCCAACTACACAATTGTTTCAGGCGATGCGTTTGAGTATGACATATATTATCCCAGCATTTCTCAAGTAAACGGTGCATTGGATTTCGAGTGGAAAGTGGGAGAAACCACAGGCAACCTGCGGGATCTCGGTATTACAGATCAGAATGGCGTGGTCTCTCACCCAAGTGCCAATCTGTCTACTCAAGCATATAATAAGTGGTATCACCGCAGCATAGCAATATCTAGTCTTGCCGGCAAAACCATCCAAGCTATCGAGGCGGCTCACGAAGCAGATAATGCGACTTCCGAATATTACGTGCGCAACGTGCGCATTGTAAATAATGGCACGACAAAATACAGTTCCTACATTGGCGAGTCATCTTGGACTACTCCTGCCAATACATATGGCCCGACCACAACCAATTACACAAGCACTGACATCAGAGTTGTTGCTGCGCATTCGCCTGACAGTACTATCTCGACAGATAACGCTGTTACCTATTGCGCCACATATTTCAAATGGACAGACGCGACAAAAACCGACGCCTATCTATCGACCGGCTCTGACGACTGTTCCAAAGTCTGGCTTAACGGAAACGTAATCGGCAGCTATGTTGTCAACGGCGGGCGAGGCTGTGTAATAAATTCAGACCTATATGGTCCGTTTACACTGACTCAAAACACTTGGTATCGCTTGTTGATGAAAGTCGAAAATGGATCTGGCAACTATCAGCTCTACGCTAGGCTTGTAAACTCCGATTTCAGTGCAACTAGCACCTGCACAATGTATACAAGTGATACAACCGTGCCTACAAACCCGATTGCATGTTCAGTTACGGGGGTGTCAAACGGCGTTTGGCAGAGATATGTCTCCAGCCCCGTGTTTTCATGGTTTGGCGCAAATGATGCCCAAGGGTCTAACGAAGGAGCGTCCGGGATAAAAGGATACAAATTTTACTTCGGCACAAGTTCAACCGTCACTCCGACTACATTTCAGACAAGTAATACTTACTCATCACCAGCCTTGGCTGATGGCATTTATTATCTGCGCGTAAAAACAGTGGACAATGCGCTAAATGAGGCGGATACAAAAGCGCTATATACTTTTAAATATGACGGCACTGCTCCGACGGGCAGCATAAGCATAGACAATGGAGATGCTTACACGGCATCGTCTACAGTGACTTTGACGCTGTCTGCATCGGACAATGCAAGTGGCGTCACTCAAATGCGATTTAGCAACGATAACTCAACTTGGTCGACTGCAGAAACTTACGCGACGACCAAGAGTTGGACATTATCGAGCGGCGACGGCGCAAAGACCGTATATGCACAATTCAAAGACGCCGCGGGCAGTTGGACTACTGCGACAATCAGCGACAGTATTACACTTGACGTTACGCCGCCTGACATGCCGATCGTAACAGATGATGGGGCATATAGCGGCTCAAATACCAAGCTGCATGCAACATGGTCTGCGGCCAATGCCGAGTCAGGCATATCCGAGTATCAATACGCAGTCGGCACATCGGCCGGCGCTTTGGACATTGTCGGCTGGACTTCAGCGGCGACATCCACTCAGTCGATTATAGCAATTCCCGCTCCGGGTATGCAGTCAGGCGTGACATATTTCGTCTCCGTAAAGGCAAAGAGCGGAGCTGGAAATTGGAGCGAGGTCGGTTCTTCGGAC
>JAEWSK010000023.1 GCA_023398345.1 Armatimonadota bacterium
GTACTGCCGAATTTATACGGCGATATTTTGTCCGACTTGTGCGCGGGGCTAGTCGGCGGCCTGGGAGTCGCACCGGGTGCAAATATCGGCTACGAGGCCGCGCTATTTGAACCTACACACGGCAGCGCGCCGAAATATACGGGCAAAAACAAGGTCAACCCCATCGCAATGATTCTATCCGGTATGCTAATGCTGCGCCATATCGGCGAGACCGATGCCGCAAATAGACTGGAAAGTGCCGTGGCGAAGGTAATTGCAGAGGGCAAACAAGTCACTTACGATATGAAGCCGGATCGCAATGACCCCAGCGCAGTGGGAACAAGCCAAGTTGCAGATGCAATTATAGCTGAGTTGCGTTCGTAATCAGTTTATTGTGTATTTTATTCAGCCGTCCGCAATGCGGGCGGCTGAATTTGCGTACTGGGTATGTATTGTCATTGAGATTGTAATACTGTTTTGGCGCATTTTGGGGTTTTATGCTTTCACAGATGCAGGTGTGGTATAATTTGAATTGGTTGTGATGGTCACAGATGTTACCGCCGATGTCAATTGTTGACCGATCCTACGCGCCGGAGCAGTCGTGCCCGGCGATTTTGTATTGAGGGACTAAATGCGAACAATACACAGAATCGGAATCGGTGTGCTGGTGGCGCTGTGTTTGGCCTCCGGCTATGCGGCGCGGACTGAACATGGCAGACGTCAGCAGGCGCTTGTCATCAGCAGAGATGATAAAGAGTGCATGGACTTACAAAGTCCACGCGTCGCATCAAATCGACTGACTGATATTGCCGATGTTGATATACGCCCGCTCGGGACGCTATACGCCGTTCTCAGCAGTTTGCGCGAGCAGTATGTTGAGCAGCTCACTGTAGAAGACGAAGGCAAGATGACACATGACGCGATGCGAGCAATGCTTGCATCGTTTAGTGATCCCAATACCCGATTTATCGAACAAGAACAGCGCGAAGTCATAGTTGATGCAGAGCAGGGCAAATTTCACGGCATCGGTGCAGTGCTTGCCATAAAGCAAACTTGGCGAAATGATAAAAAAAACTCCAAGGAACCCGTCAGCGAAGAACATCTTGTTGTTGTTACAATACTGCCCGGCAGCCCGGCAGCCAACTCAGGGCTAAAAACCGGAGACGAAATACTTGCAATCAACGGCAAGGACATACTGCCGTTTAATCCTTATCTGCACCTCAGCGACATAGCCAGCACCAATAAGTTTCGCGACACAAGCGACAACACAAAGCGAAAGATAATCGAGACAGAACAAAAACGCATCGATGACGGCATGAGCATAATCGACGCCGAGAAGATGCTCACAACGGGTGGCGACAAAAAGCCAATCACGCTCACAATAGCTGCAAAGTCACCTGCAAATCCTACAAAGATCACCGTCGAGCCAAGTGAATTTGTTGTCGATCCAGTTGAAGATGCGCGCGTGGAAGCCGATGGCGTCGGCTATATTCGCATCAACTACTTCAATGCGGCAACAGCGGGCCAGTTTGTTGAGGCAATAAGATCACTTCGGGAAAAGTCGGTAAATAGTCTTATTTTGGATATGCGCGGCGCGACAGGAAGCAATATGGCGGCGGTCGAAAAGATCGCATCATTCTTTGCACCTGATCGCACCATCGCCGTGCTTATAAAATCCCGCGCAAGAAAATCACCTATTCACGTGCCATCAGCAAATGGTGACGCTTGGCGCAAACCAGTAGTGCTATTGGTAGACCGCGGCACGGCCCGCGCGCCGGAAGTGCTCGCAGCCAGCTTAAAAGAAATTGGTGCAGTTCGTCTCGTCGGAGAAAAGACATACGGCAATTTTACGGACAGCACACTGATAGATTTATCTGATGGATCGGCAATAATGATGGCGACAGGCAAATACGTGACCGCAAAAGGCTTCGACTACAACGGCAAGGGCCTGCCAGTGGATGTTCCAGCGGCAACAAAGGATCAGCAGTTTAAGGCCGCAATAAAGCTGTTGGCCAACGCGGGGGGCAAGTGATGAAAAAGTTACGGTTGGTAGTGCTGATTGCGTTGTTGTTGGCCGCATCTTTCGTCGTCGGTTTCGAAGTTCAGGATGTCCGCGCAAACGGGCTGGACATGGGCAAGTGGCGAGCAAGCATCGAAGTTATGCCGCAGCGCTTGCAGAATCTTGCGGGCCAGTCACCGGATCCTAGCACTCGCTCGCTTCCGCTTATAGACACATATTCTGCCGTAATGGAACAGCTCAAGGCAAATTATTATGGCACGAAAACAGTAAATGAGCGTGAACTGACTTATGACGCCATTCGCGGGACACTGCATGCGCTGGGTGACCCATTCACGCGGTTTATGGACCCTGACTCATATAAGAAAATGCGCGAGGAAAACGAAGGTAACTTTACTGGAATAGGCGCGCAGCTCGACGAAAACAAGAAAAATCAAGTTTACGTAAAAGAACCGCTGCCCGACACTCCGGCAATCCGTGCCGGAATCAAGGCAAATGATGTAATAACCGCAGTCAACGGCAAGTCCATCAGTGGAATGGACATTATGGACGTCGTTAAGCTAATTCGTGGCCCTATAAACAGCAAAGTCAAGCTCACTTTGCAGCGGCCGGGTGTTGCCAAGCCGATCGTAAAGGTAATTGTCCGCGAGATCGTCGAGTTTAGAATGGTAAAATCCAATATAGCTGACCCGAAAGCAAAAATCGGCTATGTTCGGCTATATCAATTTAACGAAAAAAGCGATCAACAGATGGACGAAGCTCTGGCAGAGCTCGAAAAGCAGCATATAAAGGGGCTGATACTCGACCTGCGGAGCAACCCCGGTGGACTGTTGGTATCGGCTATCGATATAGGCAGCCGGTTCTTGGATAGTGGGCCTGTCGTAATTATTCAAGAGCGTGGTGGCCAAAAGAATCCTTACTACGTCGAAGAAGATAAGCATGACCACAAGCGCTATCCTCTCGCGGTTTTAGTCGATGGCTCCAGCGCAAGTGCCTCGGAAATAGTCTCCGGCGCAATTAAAGATGACGGCATAGGAACGCTGGTCGGCGTGAAGACATTCGGCAAGGGCAGAGTTCAGACTATTATGCCGCTGCGGGATGGGTCGGCTATCGCAATAACGACAGCTAAATATCTCACCCCCAAAGGCACTGATATTCACAAAAAGGGAATCGAGCCGGACATTGAAGTCGAGGCAGCAGATAACTTTGATCCAAACGACCCAAAGACTGATAGTCAACTTACAGCGGCAATAGATGTGGTCAAGGTCAAACTGGGGCTTCTGCCAAAGAGCGCTTTGCAAAAGTATCAAAAGGTGGCAAAAGCGCCCAAGGACGAAAAAAGTGCGGCGGGCTCGACTCGCGAGTAATCCTGTAACCCCAATATTATGCTACTTTACTCTGAGGGTTTCACCCTCAGACTCCCAATAAGGGGCGCTGCCCCTTAACCCCGCTGGGGACGCAGTCCCCAGACCCCATACGCTTAAAATTTTGCCCCCATATGGGGGCAAAATTTTAAGAATTCGAAGGTCAAGGACACTCAGTTTCCTTGCAGAGTCACCAGCCAGAGTCTCTTGTGAGAATTGGGGCAAAGCCACAAAAGCAAAGTTACGCACATCTGGGTTACGAAAATATCAGAGGCCGCTTAGCTTTATTGAGTAAAGATGCTATCCCAATCGTCTGCAGAGTTAGTGAGCAGAATATAGGTGTAGTATTCATTGCCGTCGCCGGGCCAGTTATTGGGATCCACATACTGCACACAGAGCACACCGGTAACTGCGATATAGTCGCCTTCTTTGGGAGACGGAGTCTTGTCATAAATACATGCGGGGATGCCTGCATAGCCACTGTTGCTGAGTATTTTACTTCCATCATCTATGTAGACTGTCCAGTCGCCTGTTAACCATCCGTAATCGACATGCGTAACTCGGCCGTACAGCCTGACCCGCAGCCCGACATTTGATAGACCTGATGAATTTGGATTAAGTGCAGGTTGGTATAGGCCTGCCTTGCCTGCCGCAGTTTGAGGCATTGCAAAGGGCTTTGGCAGTGAATATGTGTTGCGATCTACTGTCCAACTCGATGCCATCAATGCCGCCTCGCCGTTGTAGACGCCAAGCGCACCGGTCACTGTCAATTTGTTACCCAATGCCGGAAGTTCATTGCTGGAGGGGAATATCACCTCAACGCCGGATGTCCGGTTGCTTTCTTCAATGTAGGCTATGTAATAGTATCCGTCCACAATCCAGATAGGGGACAAGCTCATGTAAGTGACAATTTTGTCTTCTAATACCGCGCCAAGGCTGCCTGTCGAAGCCTTTAGCGCACCAATGCTCATCGGCGACGGCGGGCTGAACGAGACATTGTCGATTGCGCCAACATGCCAGTTTAGCGGGTAGCGCTGTATAAATTCCAAAAAGACTGTCGCCACGCCGCTCTCGCCCGCTGTCACTGTGACGGCTGCCGAGTGCCACTGGTTGTCGTTTGTAGTCGAGTAGCCTGTCCACCATGTTATGTTGCCGGTTGGGTCAACGCCGCCTTCTGGATCGACGCCGATGCGCACCTTTGTGTAGCCATTTACGCCGCCGGATCTGTAAGTAATATAGCGGACTGTAAGAGTGTATAAATCGCCGGGGCTTACATATACGCGCTGGAACACGCCGCCGTTCTTATACGCCGCGTTTGCCGCTGCGCCAAGAAAATACGAGCCTGAATTGGCTTGTGCGTTGGCAAACCAGCTAGTTGTTCCTCCCGCAGGATATGGCCCAACAAGCCCGTCAATGGGATGAT
>JAEWSK010000228.1 GCA_023398345.1 Armatimonadota bacterium
GCCAAGCATAATAAGCAATCTCTGTATTTTTGCCTATTCTTACGTAAACCTCATCTCCTCCGGCGGCAACAACCTTTGCATTACAATAGATGCGGCTGTAATCATCAATACTTACATTATGCCTTGATTTGACACAACACCCCGGATCAACTATAACACCTTGTCCGAGGCCAGCAAGCTTACGAGCATACTTTAGCCTCGTAAGTTTAGTTGCCCATTGCCATTTTGCATTAGTTAACAGTTTGCTCATCAAAAGTAACATCTATATTCGTCCCCAGGCAGCGATCCAGCAAATCGCCCAATTTTGCAACATTATGCAGATCAAGCACCCAGCGAAATTTACATGCGGGTATAAAGGCTGATCCTGACTGCACAGCACGCACTGAATACGCGTTAATGACAAATGCCACCAGCCAACTTGCCATCTTGGACGGCATCCAGTCCATTTGTGTAAAATATGCCATGATCGACCGCAAGAATAGATCCCTAGAGGCTCCATCATGCTCAATGCACAACCTTAGCGCAGCATTAATACTTATGGATTGCCATAATCCTGTGTTGTATGCATGCCAATAAAGTAGATCGAATAGTGGAAGTCCGTCCATTGCAGCCATCGACCAGTCTATTGCATAAAACCCAAAGTCATCTCTGCCACGAAGCGCATTGCCGCACCACAAATCCCCATGAGTTATACCAGTGGGTACGGACTGTCCAATAATTCCGGATGCTATCACCAAACATTCATCCAGCGCCAATCTATCGCTAGGTCCACAATCGGACTTTGCAATCGCAGCTTTTGCGGGAACTTCTACCCATTTCGCAAATAAATCAGCATCCAATATTCTGCGATTCCTCTGACAACTATGCATTCCAGCAAGCCATTTGACAACCAACTGGTTAAACTCATCATCAAAAAAATCAGACGACTTCACCATTCGCCCTGGAATATATGAATAGTATGCAAAGGGGCCAACGTCAAAATTAACCAAGCCAAGCGGTATCGACGCTCGAGTTGAGAGATGACTATCGAGGTTTCCAAGAGTCGTGAGTACGTCATACTCTCTCTCAAGAATAGTTGCCGTTTCGGGCTGAATCGGAAAGCGCACCCTAGCAATAGGTTTCGCATTACAATCAAGGATGAGCGCTCCCCCTAATCCTGAGCCATCACACGACAGCGACATGCCGGCGGGCTTCGAACGAGCAATACACTCTGGCAAACCTGCAGCAATCTTGTCCATCAAATCAAAAAGGTTCAAGTCAACACCTCCGCACTATCTGTAGTAGATGCGAAGATAATGTAGCTCGGGACAAACAAATATAAAAGCCCCATCCGCTGGGCCGCCGTCAACAATAGTCTACTGGGCCTACCCAACCACATTAAACTCTTGACGGCATATGCACAAGCAGCACGGTTAGATAAATCAAACATATTCTGACAGCACTGGTGGTCTTGTAGTGCGCACATTTCTCTCACATGCCTAAAGCCTGCTCGGCTCAGCATTCTTTTGTATGCAAGAATGCCATGTGTGTGGTTTCTGTTTGGCCTTTTAGCAAATGCTCGTAAGTTTCGCAATGACCATCTGTTCCATGTAGATATGACAAGAGTGCCATTTTCTGCAAGAACGCGTCTAGCTTCAAAAAGCACGCTCTGCTGCACTCGCCAGGAACTGCACTCACACATTTCCGGGAATCGATCAATGACATCATCCATTATAACTAATGAAAATGAGTTATCGGCGAACGGCAGATTTCGCATGTCCGAACAGTGCAGAACTTCAGCATCTACTAACGACTCTTCATAAAAGCGAGACTGAACATACCGAAGTCTCTCAATTGATGAATCAACAGCAGTTACATTACAACCTCGTCGCGCCATATTAACACTTACATGACCCCATCCAGAGCCGATATCAAGCACTCTATCGCTGGAATCAGCCTCTATTAAAGGTAACCATGGAAGCCAATAGTCGTTTACGGCAGCTTCAACAATTCTATCGCACTTTTCTCCCAAATTTGCATACAGATTTCCAAACGCAACTTGTCTCCCGTTACGCAAAACATCGTCATTCATTGCGCGCAGCAGAGTTTGGTCAACATCACCGTAATGAAAATCCCTCGCACCTCTAATAGATGGGATTCCACCGACAATAGAACATGCCGAACTATCTGATATTGTTTTCATTGACCCACACCTCTTTATGGAACAGTTGCTTATGCAGTTTCAGGCATGATTGCATCAACAGCAAACAGAACTGGCGTAAGGTATCTCGGCGGCAATTTAATACTGCCCTTGTTATGGAAGTTTTCCATATGCTCATTGCTGCGCCGATCCAGATGATTTCTGAATCCGAGCATCTGTTGCAGCACGGCGGCGCTCTTTCATCTCACAGATCGCGGTACGCGCTGTATCTAAGCTCTCTTTTGCCACGCTTCTAAATAGCACGAACATTGCAAACGCATATACCACTACCCCAATGGCCAAGAGAATACCTAGTGAGACAAGGGAATTGTTCGGTGAGCCCATGGATTTGTAGCACAGCGTAACAAAAGCTGCCGCCACAATACTGCTCACAAAAGCAGGCACTAACGCAGTAAAGATGCTTCCAATCTTCCAATTTAGAATCATAAATGGTATGACTAGGTACAACCAGACAAATACGCCATGGGCAAGCATAGTAGCCACAGCCACGCCGTTGATACCGTGTCTACTACCTATAAAAATCGCAGCTACGAGAATTGGGCACAATCCTGCCGAAAGTTTCAAATTGACATCCGGGCGCCCCAGTGCCGCCATCAACGTGCCTCCTGGCGCGCACACTGTTCGTCCCATGCCATATACGGCAATGAGGCGAAATGCTACAATTGAAGGCATCCATTTTGTTCCATATATCGAACCAATGTATAATGGCGCAAGAGCCCATTGCATTGCAACAATTGGAAACCCAACAAGAGAGATCATCCGGATCAACTTAAGAAACATATCACGCGCGCGGTCACGCTCATGTTGCAAGCTAGCAAATGTGGGAAATGTTAGATTGGTAATCATCCCACTGATGTTCTGAACAACCCAAGTCGCCTGGTTATACGCGAAGAAATAGAAGCCGAGTTGGGCGCGACCCATCATCGCACCCACCATCATGTAGTCAATATTCTGATTTACATAATCGAATATCCGCGCACCGAAGACCTTTACGCCAAATCCAAGGAGTTTGTTCAGCAGACTCCAGTCGACTGGCCATCTTGGCCTGAATGTGCATGCCCGCCAAACTAAAATAACAGTCAATACATTGGCTATTATTGAGGGAAATACAAAGCTCCACACTCCGGCCCCAAGCAAGGCAAAAAATATCGTAAAAGTACTCGTGCAGAGTGCAGAACATAGGCCGATGCGAGTATTGTCCTTGAACCGCAAACTTCGCAGTATGAGTGTACTTATTGTTCCACCGATAGCAGTTATAATAAAGTTCACTCCTGCAACTGCAATCAGCAAACGGACTCGCGGTTCGTGATAATAGTGCACTGCTATTGGCGTTGCTAAACATACCAAACAGTATAGGATAACCCCGGCAATGATGGTAGACCACCATGTGGTGTTTGCGTATTCGTCGACATCCTCACGCTGGTGCATCAAAGCAGAGGCAATGCCAAAGTTCCCAATCATCTGCACCAATCCAAGCACAGTGTTGACCATCGCTATAAGCCCAAAGTGCTCAGGCATAAGCAATCTTGCGAGTACTACTGATGATGCAAACCCAGTAACCCTACTAAATACGTACCCAATAACCGACCACACGCCGCCTTGACGTGCGGCTTTGCCGACATCGGTTGTTGGTTTATTCTCTTTTTCTATCGTCGCATCCGACAAATACTGGCCTCATTGGTCATTGCTAAAATAGATCA
>JAEWSK010000276.1 GCA_023398345.1 Armatimonadota bacterium
AAGTAGTGCGCACCGTAACCGATTTCGCCGAACAGACACATGATGATATTTCACTGCTTGTCGTCAAAGTTAAAAACAAAGAAGCTGAAAATGGAAGTTAAAGAATCTACAAAAAACTTTGACTTGCAGTCGCCGCCTCAACAAAAAAACTTGCGCGCGGCCAAGAGTTTGTTTTTGTCTCTGCGCTCTTTCGCGCTTTCGCTATTTAGTGCTCTTGCGATTATTTCACTTTTTACGACATCTGCGAGCGCGTCTGTCCTAAAGGCAACGATGGATACTGCTTACTTTACTGTGCGCTACGACCCGACAGACAAATTCCTTGCAACCAACACCGTTGAGACAGCAAATAGGGAATTTGTGCGAATATCAAAAGCACTTGGCTACAAAATCGAGCGTAACAGGCCAATTCCGCTGTGGATTTACAGAACTCATTATTCTTTCATACAAGAAGTCGGCTTGGACGACAAATTCACTGTAGGCACGGCGCGCACAGGCGATGAGCGCATCTGCATTGACGCGAGCGGGGCGTTTGTGACGATGAAGCAAGTCCTTGCGCACGAACTCACCCACGCAGTGATATTTAGAATTCTCAAAAATCACGTTAGCGAACTGCCGCTTTGGGTCAACGAGGGGCTGGCAAAATATGAGTCCGAATATTATCCCGACGCGGACAATGAACTGATTTCAGATAATGCGGCACGCAATCGACTGATTCCATTGTCCAGCCTAAAGACGACTTTTCCAAAAAACAATATCAATCTCGCCTACGCGCAATCAGCGTCTGCAATGCGTTATCTTATTAAAGATCGCGGCAAAGATGCTCCCAAAACGCTTCTGGCGGAACTCGCGTCGAGTGGATCATTCGACAAAGCGTTCGCACAGACAGCAGGCAAAAGCGAAAGCGAGTTTGTCGCTGCTTGGAACAAAAGCATATCGCGGCAATTCGCAATGAACATAATTTGGCATGTAGCGAGCGCCATCGCCGGAGCGTCAATGGCCATATTGGTAATTATCGCGTTTATCATCCGGCGCAGACGAATGGCTCAGGCCGCGCGAGAGTGGGATTGGGAAGAGTTTGAGGCATCAATGGAGCGCCAACTCCGCGAGTGGCCGCACAGATAGAAAACATAAAATTGGGCCGAGGAACAATTCTTCGGCCCAATTTTTTTATTGATTTGATATTTTAATATTGCTTATCGTCCGGGCTTAGTTGCAGGCCCAGGCTTTACGTTTGGAGCCATCTGCTGCGGATAGCCCATCTGCTGAGGTGGATTCTTTATCTGCTCAACAATATTCTTATACTGCTCCAGCTCAATCTTGATGTCGGCTTTTTTCTTGCGCGCATCAAGTTTGGTCTGGAACGAAGTATCGGTCATTGTCTTCTGCAGAGCAGCAATTCCTTTGACCTCGTCCTTGACCTTATCAAACTTCATGTCTACCTTTGGCTGCGCACCAATCACCTTGAGTATAGCTTGAAGCGTGCCGTATGGAGGAAGATCTAAAGCAAAAACCTTGCTGACTTCCCCTTCTTTAGTAGCCTTAGCTGCTTTCCAAAGGCCCTCAGGGCCCTTGCCGTCTTCAACAAAGGTCTTAGGGGTTCCACTCATAGTAAACATAGAGTCCGCGTATTTTGCAACGGCCTCGTCAAAGTCCATTCCGCCCTTAATTGCCTTCTCAGCTTTCTTGATCTGATCGGCACTGGTGCTGAGCAACACTGCAACGTGCTTGCGGGGGCCATGCACATAACGAGACTTGATACGCGGATTGTTGTAGATGGTCATCAAGTCATCATCGGTAAACTTATAAATCTTCTCACCAATGTTTGTTCTCGCCTGCACCTCGCGATAGCGGCTCTTTAGCGCATCTTCGCTACCGGCATTACTCACCTGATCTTCATAGTTGCCGTCGCGCTTGAGCATTTCCATCTGCTTTGCAATCTGCTCATCAGTAACTGGGGCACCCTCTTTTTCGGCCCAGTTGAGAAGAATCTGCTGTTCGATCATCATTGGCAGAACCTGTCTGCCGAAACTCATGCTTAGATAGTCATAATAATCGGCTCCAGAAATCGGCTTCCCATCAACCGTTGCAACGGTCTTCGGGGCAGCGCATTCCTTGCCTCCGCAACCAACCAGCGCAAGCGCCAGCATCGCGGTCATTACAAATGCGGCTGTTCTCTTCATGTTTGGTGTTCGCTCCTTTGAATTCGGGGTCCGAAAACGGAAGTCATTAGGCTCCGCCAGACGGCCACACGCCAAGTATTAGTCGCGGCTTCACTATATTCCTGCCTGCCTCAGCAGACTACCCATTAAAGAAGAGCTTTAAACCCCTTCTCTTTAAAGAGCTGGCAATAGCAGTCGCGACATAACAAACAAAGTTTTACTTGTCGCTCGGCGCATTCTCCTTTTCAGACTCGCACTTTGGCGCGGGCTGAATGCGGACAGTATTCATAACGTCCCCCATCTTAATCTTTTTGACAACGTCGAGACCTTCGGTCACGCGGCCAAAGACCGCATAGCTCATATCAAGCCCCGGCTGAGCAGCAAGCGTAATATAAAACTGACAAGATGCGCTGTCCGGATCGGGCCGACGTGCCATCGCAACGACTCCCGCTGCATCGTGCTTGAGTTCGGGCGAAACTTCGAGTTTGATTGTTTCATTTAAGCTACCGCTGCCATCACCATTCGGGTCGCCGCCTTGAATCACAAACTCGGGAACCACGCGATGAAATTTTAGACCGTCATAGAACTTCCGCTCCACCAAATCGACGAAGTTCTTTGTAGTAATTGGCGCATCTTTCTCGTATAGCCCAAACTTGATCGTCCCTTTATTTGTTTCAATGACGACCGTTCGTCCCAATTCGGGCGCGGCATCTTTGGGAGCATCCGCAGAAAAAGACGGACAGGACAAAAGCATACCCGTCAGCATATATGGCAC